>NZ_JBEOUW010000029.1:0-113421 GCF_040303045.1 Kitasatospora sp. NPDC096140 | reverse complement strand
ACCAGCCGCCTGACCGCCAGCCCGGACAGAACCGGGCAATACCTCCGCCCGAAACCGCCCGCGGCAGCGTAAAACGGTATCGAACACCCTCTCAGAGGGCCGTTGCCCCCGGATAGCGGCGACGGAGCTCGCCGAGTACGCGCTCGTCGACAGCCCGGACGTCCCAGAACGAGCTGTCCACCTCGGCCAGGATGACCACCAGCTCGCCCTCGGCGAAGCCACGTGCTTCGGCGTCGATCAGTTGGAGGAAGGGCGTCGTCAGCGACAACAGCATCAACGTGTCCATCCCGCCGTCGGCGGACCGTCTCTCCATCTCGACACAGCGAGGATCGACGAGCTCGTCGCATTCGACCCGCCACTTCAGGTCCAGACCGAAGCTGCCGAGCCGGACCAACAGTTCAGCCAGGGTCACGTAGTGCTTTCCGTGCCAGGCAGGGAACGTGATCCCCTTCATCCCCGCCTCGGCTCCGGCTGTATCACCCGACACGTGACCCCCTTCGTTCAACGGCAAACACCAGGCTACGGCCGCTGGGTGACGGGCGTGGTCAGCCCTGTCAGCCCGCCGGGGGGAAGGTCAGCTTCGGCCGCGGCTTGAGGCTCGTCAGGCACAGCAGGTACTTGTCGCTCCCCCGCTTGTACGTGAAGTAGCTGTCGGCGTCGGGGTACTTGCGGCACTCCGTCTCACCGTCGGTCGTGTTGTCGGCCCGGCCCACGACGCGGGCGTCCGCCTGCGGGTCGGAGCAGGAGACCACCTTGACGTCCGGGTTGTTGTCGTTCAGGCCGGACATGGCGAGCGGGCTGCTGTTGTGGATGCAGTCGCCGGCCTTGGCGAACTCGGGGTCGTCCTTCAACAGGGCGAAGATCAGCGTGATCAGGACCGCCGGGATCAGCAGGCCGACGATCGTGGGCCGCAGGTAGACCGGCTTGCC
Source organism: Kitasatospora sp. NPDC096140 (assembly GCF_040303045.1). Taxonomy (NCBI): domain Bacteria; kingdom Bacillati; phylum Actinomycetota; class Actinomycetes; order Kitasatosporales; family Streptomycetaceae; genus Kitasatospora; species Kitasatospora sp. NPDC096140. The sequence goes on along the minus strand of NZ_JBEOUW010000029.1, from coordinate 112,492 downwards.
GGTGTCCATCGGCGTGCCGGGGGCTCCGGGCACCGGCTCCGCCAGCTTGTTGATCTTCATTCGCTGCGGGATGTTGAACAGCATGACGATCGGATTGACGATCATCGACGGGATGCCCCACCAGCCCTGCCAGAGGGTGTCGGAGGTCATCTCCCGGTGGGTGGCGATGCCGCAGGTGCGGCAGAACGGGCCCCGTCGCTTGAGGTAGCGCATGACGATGACGAAGCCCTGGTGCCCGCGGATCGTGGCGTTCACAGCCGGGACGGAGCCGCAGACGGCGCAGGTGAGCTGTCCCTCGCCGTACCCGGGCTCCCCCTGGATCGGGGCCGCGGAGGCGGTCTCCGCGGGCGCGGTGGCGTCGGGCAGCTCGGCAGACTGAGTGGAAATGGTGAATCCCCCGTGGTGATCAAGAAAGTGTGCCGGGGAAATCTACCGCCCTCGAACACCAGGAACGGGCCATCGATCCCCCAGGGGTCCGAAGGTCACCGAACCGTGATCACAAATCGGTCGTTCGAGCGGAATCCCGGCAGCCCGGGGCAGCGGCCGAGAGACGGCCGCCAGGCCGGTGGAGCGGCGCGGCCGAGTTCCTCCACGGCTGGCTGACCGGGCAGATCACCACCTCCGTGTTCCCCGACGCAGAGGAGTTGACATCCTGGTCCGCACAGGGAGGCCGAAAACCACACGCCCGGCCACCGAGGACGGCTTCACCGCGACCGTCGTCGAAAGCACTCCGTCGGCCCTCTTCGCCCCGCGTCCCAGGCTGCCCTCACCGATCATCAGGGCTCGGCGACCGCCGGCAACCTCCTTCGGCCGCCGGACCCAAGGCGAGGTCATCAGGCGTTGGAGGCATCCGCGGCGGGAAGCCGTTCGGTTCCGCCGCCGAAGGGGAGGAAGACAGTGCGGCCGGCGAGGAACCAAGCACCGTCGATCTTGCGGAAGACGTCCTCGTAGTGGCCGACGTTCGCCGGGAGCCGGGGCTCGATCATCCCACCCGAGTAGCCGTCGACCCGGTATGTCGTCAGGTACGAGACGGCCCGCGCTGTCGCCTCGGACTCCACCGTGACCAGGATGTTCGTCATCAGGCGCCGGGACAGCCTGTCGGCCGGGCGGGAGGCGAAGTAGGCGCGCAGGGCCTCGCGCCCCTCGATGCGCCGGTCCCCGAAGGGCCAGTACCAGACACCGTCAGGCGTGAACAGCTCGGCCACCGAGCTCGGTTCACCGAGGTCGAGGCGGTGGATGAAGTCCACGATGATGCGCTCGCAGGCGCGTTCCGCGAGCATCCGCTCGACCGGGGGCATGATTTCGTCGTCCATGCCCCTGTCTATCAGCCCTGACCGGCTCCAGGGCAACGGCTTTTCCGCCTGAGCACCGGCAGGACGGTCGCCGGCGCCTCACCGGAGGCGGCCCGGCGGCCCGGCAGCCCGGCAGCCGAACCAGCCCTCGGGGCCGCGAGCCGCTCGGCCGGGAGCAGCCCCCGCTCCGGCACGAGTTCGGCGACAGCCCGGCCGCCGTCGTCGACCGCGGCACCGCGGAACGTCTCGGCGAGGTGGTTCAACACGCAGTCGGCGGACGGGACTTTCGATCACGCCGCCGGGTTGCGCCGGCTGCAACGATCTCCCCGGTCTGGTCAGTGGTCTTCGAGGTTGCGGGTCATGCGTTCGAGGACGGTGACCGCGGTGCGGTACTCGTCGGGTGTGATGCCGACGGTGGACAGCTCACGGAAGGCGTGGACTCGTTCCGCGACAACGGCGAGACGGTGCTCGCCGTCGGAGGTGAGGGCGAGCCGGCCGGGTCCGGGACGGGTGGTCCAGCCGTCGGCGAGCACGGTGTCGACGGCAGCGGCCAGGGTGGCAGCATCGGCGTTGGCCGAGAGCGCGGTGCGGACGTCGTCGTCGGTGATGGGCGTGTCCGTGGCGGCAGCGCCGACGACGTTGAGGACCTGCCAGGCGGTACGGGTGAGGCCGAACTCGGCGAGCATGCCGTTCATGTAGCCGGTGAGGGCCTTGTCGGTGCGGTTGAGCCAGTAGCCGATGGGCTTCATGGTGGCGCTCCTGCAGGAATGGCGGGTGGGACGGGTCAGCGGGCGGTGAACGCGGCGGCGTTCTCGGTCACCCACTGGTGGAAGCTGCGCTCGGGTGTGCCGAGCAGGGTGCGGGTGGTCTCGCCGATCGGTGCCGGGCCCACGCAGGCGGCGGCCCACAGGGTGAGCAGCGAGCCGGCGATCCGGGCGGGCATGAAGCGGCTCATCTGCTGCTCGGCTTCGGCGTGGGTGATCGTTTCGACGGTGACGTCGCGGTCCAGGACCTCGGACAGCACGGCGAGTTGCTCGCGGAAGGTGAGGGACTGGCCGCCGGTGAGGGTGAGGGTGCGGCCCTTGAGGGCGGTGCCGGTCAGTGCTTCGACGGCGATGTCGGCGATGTCTTCGGGATGAACGGGCGCGAGGTGGGCGTCGGGGTAGGCGAGCCGGACGGGCAGGCCGTGGCTGATGGGGTGGGACCAGCCGAGTGCGTTGCTGGCGAAGGCGTCCGCGCGCAGGAAGGTGGTGGGTATGCCGGAGGCGGCGAGGGCGCGCTCGACGCGGAGGTTGTGGGCGGCGAGCGGGTCGGTCTCGGCGCCGGGCGTCAGGACCGAGGAGGAGGAGAGCAGGACGATGTGCTCGACGCCGGCGGCCCGGGCGGTCCCGATGAAGGCGTCGATGCCCTCGGGGTTGGGGTAGAGGAAGACCTGGCGCACCCCGGTGAGTGCGGCCGAGAAGGTCTGCGGCCGGTCGAGGACCAGCTCGACGGTGGCGACACCGGCCGGGACGGTCAGCTCGGCCGGTTCGGCGCTCGCGGCACGGACGGGCAGGCCCTGGGCGTGCAGCCGGCCGAGGACAGCGCGGCCGATCTTGCCGCGAGCGCCGGTGATGAGAACGGTCATGGGAACCCCCGGGTGTCGTGATGGTGACTACCGTCGACCAGAATTGCTCAACGGCCAACACATGCATGCTTGCATGCATGTAATTTCTGGTCAACACATGCCTTCACGTGCCCACGGACCCTACGATGGGCACATGACGACGAACGACGCCCCCCAGCAGTCCCCGGCACCGCAGGAGCCGACGGCCGAGGAACTGCTGGACGCGGTCGGCCCGGCATTCGGCAAACTGCGCCGCACCTCACTCCTGGAGGTCGAGAACCCGATCTCGGCCAAGGACCTGAGCCGCACCCTGGTGCTCAACCTCGTCCTGGAACACACCCGCGACTCCGAGAAGGAGATCACGGTCGGCGCACTCGCCGGACTCCTCGGCGTCGACCCCTCGGTCGCGAGCCGGATGGTCACCGACAACATCAAAGCCGGCTACCTGCTCCGCGCCGCCTCCCAGCACGACGGCCGCCGCACCGTCCTCCACCTCAGCCCCGCCGGCACCGCCCTGATGGCTCGCTTCCGCCGCCACCAGCGCTCCGCGTTCGAGTACATCACCGCCGACTGGGCCGAACACGACCGCCTGGAGTTCGCCCGCCTGATGCTCAAGTACGTGGACTCGCTGGGGCGGTTGAAGGAACGCACACCGTCCGGGGAATGAACGACCACGAGCCAGACGGGCCTACCACGTGCTCGGGCCCGCGTCGGGGTCCTCATTGTCGAGGGCGTCATCCGTGAGGTTGGGGCGTTGCTCCCTCGGGATGAAGTGCCGACGCTCCAGATCGAAGGGCGTGCGGACGGATATGTCTATCTCCGCCTTGGTGAAATCCTTGTGTTCCTTGTAGCCCTCTTTGTCCTTGCTCTCCTTCCCCTCCTTCGCCTGCTGACGTGCGAGCCGCAGTGTCTTCTCCTCGTCCGCGGGGTCATTGCAATTCAGGATGTAAGCGGCGGTCTCATCGGAGGCGGCGAACGGGTCGCCGGGAGTGACAGATATTTCGAGGTGGTCGCGGCCGTTGGGGGCGATACTCTTCGGGAAGCTTTTCAGGACGAATCCGGCGCCCATGTCCGTATCGGCCGGTTCGGCGAAGGTCAGCTCGCCTGGCCCGATGTTGGAGACGGGTACCACCTGATCGGGCGCGGCGCCATGCACGGTTGCCACTCTCAGCGTGGTATCCATCTGAATTCGCGGTTTCTTTCCTTGTTCGATGGTGGCGGCCGAGGTCCAGACGAAGCCGAGCTCTTCAGGATCGGTGTTTGTGATCCGCACGTTCCAGTGCTCATAGCTGCCGCCGACGATCTCCAATTTCACCGTGAAGACATCGGTAGAGAGGTCCCGGGACCAGGACGCATTCGCGATCGGGAACCCGTCCACATCGCGGATGGCCACCTTTACGTTCTGCGGAATTATTGTGAGCATCCCCCCGCCGACCTGGATCTCGATATCGGGAGCCCTTCCGCCGTACGGTGGCCCGATGGCTATCACTTGCAGGAACCATTGTGTTTTCGACTTGTCCACCACAAAGGGGACCACATCGGTGCTGGCCTGATTCGCGAGTCTGAACTGGCCGGTGTCGGGAAACATGTGGTTCACCGGGCTACTCATGGCGATCATCTCCCCTGGCTGTCTGGCCCCTGGCCTGCGCACCGACGAAGAGCTGCAGACTGCCGCGCCCGTGGGAACACACGGCCAGGGCCCGATTGTGCATGGGACGCCCCCAGCATGTGGACGGCGACGGTTGGTGTCGAGTCGTGCGGCAACCGCCCCACCTCAGTCCTCTCAGGATATTCCGGATTTGATTGCGTATCAATTGCGGTGATCATTGCACGGGCATTTTTCGGAACCCACCCGCCCCGTCGGGGGCGAAGCCGCAACGGGCACCCGTTCTTGCCTCCTCCGGGCGCCGCCGTGGACGCTCGACGGCCAGATACGCGTCCGCAGTCACTGTGACCTGCCCGGCCGATCGGGACGAATGTCACGGAATTCGCCTGATACTGACGGTTATCTGCCGGCCTGGGCCCGAGGGAAATACCGTCCCGCCCAGACGTCCGTCGTGACGCTCCGTGAAATAACCTTCAGGATGGTTTCGCATCGAACCGTCAGACCCGACGGGGACTCCGGCGACCGACGAGTCTGAAATCAGGGCGACGCTTGGACGCACGCACGCTGGGCCTGATGCGTCAGGGACGGGAACGGCCCCGCCCCCGCCACGTGTGGGGCGAGTTGCTCACGCAAGGCAACCGGCCGCCCGGAGTTTCGCGCCAGGCTCTGGTCGCGCCCGGTCCGCACTTCCCCCCTTGCCCTTCACGATCGAGTTGTTGATCATGCAGCTCGGATTCGATCGACCTGGCCGTCCCGGGGGCACGCAGTACCACCGCCTTGCCCGCGACCACGCAGCAGGTGGCGAGGCCGAGGAAGCCTGCGTGGGTGGCGTCCCGGATGTGGCATCCGGGTGAACCGGGCCGATGTGACGCCACTGTGACGCCGGATCGGACGGCGCGGTGACAGGCCGTCGCGAGACTGCGGGGGATCCACTGACGAAAGGAGCGCCCATGCCCACCGCACCCACGTTCCCGGGCGTGTACGTCGAGGACGAGGGGACGTGGGAGAACGCGCTGCGCGTCCAGGTCCTCGTCGCGACCGACCCCGCCCGGTTCGACCTGGTGATCAGCCTGCTGGGCGGTGACGCCGGCAACCCGACCGTCCTGCGGCAGGAGACCTACCGGGGGTTGACCGCCGACAGCACCAAGACGGACGACCCCCTCTACCTCACGACGGCCGTCAACGCGGCCTCCGTCTGGTCACCGTGGGCCCCGTGACGGGAGCGAACACTCCCTCGCAGCCCGCCGCCGGGGGGCTGGTCTCCTCCGCCGTGGTCGAACTGACGACGCTTCCCCACACGAACACCCTGGGTGTCACGGTGACGATCCAGGGGCTCCCCCCGAGGCCGATCACCTTCCCCGGCAAGCCCGACTCCGTCGAGACGCTGGCCACCGCCTTCCAGTCGGCCCTGCGAACGGCCGTGGCGAACAAGGCCGTCTGGTCCCAGGCCGTCGTGCGGGTGGTCCCCGACAACGCCGACCCCACCAAGAGCCGGCTCCAGGTCCTGCGGGAGCGGGTCCGGCAGGTCCGGCTGCACGCCCTGGAGACCCTCTCCGCCCGGATGAGCCACCCTGCGTGAGCAGCTGGGCGTCGAGCCCAGCGCCGAACTCGCCGGGCTGCTGCCGCTGCGCAACCGCGTCCTGCCCGCCCGGCGGCGACCGGCGCCGACGCACTGAGCGGCCCTGCCGTGGGCCTGCGCAGGAGCCCGCATGCGCACTGCCACGTACGGGATCTTGAGAGCACGAGCAGCCCGTGGCAGGCTCATGCCGCATGATCGATGAGTTCGCGAAGGACAACCTGCACGGGAGACTGCGGCGGGACCGCACGGCGCTGCTCTGGAAACTCGACGGCCTGTCCGAATACGACGCCCGCCGGCCTTTGACAGCGACCGGGACCAACCTCCTCGGCCTGGTGAAACACGTGGCCACCGTCGAGGCCAGGTACTTCGGCGAGGTCTTCGACCGCCCGTCCCCGGAACCGCTGCCCCGGTGGCAGGACCACGCCGCGGGCAGCGATCTGTGGGCGACCGAGGACGAGACCCGCGATCAGATCATCGGGTTCTACCGGCGCACATGGGAACACTCGGACGCGACGATCAACGAGCTTCCCCTCGACGCCCCCGGCCACGTGCCGTGGTGGTCGGAGCCATATCCGAACACCAACCTGTTCGCCGTCATGGTCCATGTCCTCAGCGAGTCCGTCCGGCACGCCGGGCACGCCGACATCCTGCGCGAGGGCCTCGACGGCCGGACCGGGTTGCGCGCCGAACACGAGAAGCAGATCGACGCGGAAGCCCGGGCAGCCTACTGCGCGAAGATCGAGCAGGCCGCCAGGTCGGCCGCACCGGTCGAGGCATGACGCGCCACCGGCACCCAGCGGCGAGGAAGTTCGGCCTCGACGGGGTCGAGCAGCGGATGGACCTGCGGTTTCCGAGGGCCGCCGTCGGTTCGTGAACGGGTGCCCCACTAGGCTGGGCCGGTCGGCCGGGTGGCCGCTCATGCCTGGGGGAGGGGTCGGAACGTGACCTTGCTGGAGAACGATCCGCGAGAGATCGGCGGGTACCTCCTGGAGGGCAGGCTCGGCGCGGGCGGGATGGGTGTGGTGTACCGCGCCCGGTCGGTGTCCGGGCGCCAGGTGGCGGTGAAGGTGATCCGGCCCGAGCTGGCCGCGGACGCCGAGTTCCGGGCCCGGTTCCGGCAGGAGGTCACGGCCGCGCGCAAGGTCAGCGGGGCGTTCACCGCACCCGTGCTCGACGCGGACGCCGACGCGCCGGCGCCCTGGCTGGCGACGCTCTTCATCGCCGGTCCCTCGCTGGGAGAACGGGTCGCCGACCAGGGCCCGTTGACCCCGCCCGAGGTGCGCAGGCTGGCCGCCGGGCTCGCCGAGGCGCTACGGGAGATCCACCGCGTCGGGCTGGTTCACCGCGACCTCAAGCCCGGCAACGTGCTGCTCGCCGAGGACGGCCCGCGCGTCATCGACTTCGGCATCGCCAAGGCGGCCGGCGAGACCCAGCTGACCAGCACCGGAGTGGCCGTCGGCACCCCGCCGTTCATGGCGCCCGAGCAGTACCGCAGCGGTACGGCGACGGCGGCCACCGACGTGTTCGCGCTGGGCTCGGTGCTCGCCTTCGCGGCCACCGGGCGCGGGCCGTTCGGCGCGGACTCCTCGCATGCGGTGGGGTTCCGGGTGGTGTACGAGGAGCCGGACCTGACCGGGCTCGCGGCGGAGCTGCGTCCGCTGGTCGTTGCCTGCCTGACGAAGGACCCGGAGCAACGTCCCACGGTGGAGCGGCTGTTGGGGCTTGCCGCGCAGGTTGAGCGGGAACGGACGGTTCAGTTTCGGACCGGGCTGGTGACGCCGACGGCCGCGGGCTCGGCGACGCCGACGCCGACGGCCGCGGGTCCGGTGACGCCGACGCCGACGGCCGCGGGTCCGGTGACGCCGACGCCGACGGCCGCGGGTCCGGTGACGCCGACGCCGACGATCCTGGCCGCTCCGCCCGCGGCGGTGGCTCCGCCGGTTCCGGTGACCGCGCCGCCCGCCACGCCGCCGACCGCTCTGCCCGCCGGGGCCGCAGCGCCGACGGGCCCGGTCCCACCGGCCGTCCCCTCGTACATGGCGGCTCCCTCCTACCTGGCAACCCCCTCCACCCGCCCGTCCCTCGCCGACGCCGCCCCGCGCCCGCGGAGGCGCAAGGGTGTGCTGATCGGCTCGGCGGTGTCCGCGGTGGTCGTTGCCACGGCGGGCACCCTGGGCTTCCTCGCCTGGCAGAACCGCGTCCCGGACGAGCCCGGGTCCCACGGCTCGAACCCCGGCCCGTCCTCCTCGGTGACGGCGACGGGTCCGACCGCCGCCTCCGCCTGCGGCCCCGACGGCAAGCAGGCGGTCGGCGCGGACGGTCTGCAGGTCGCCCTCGTCAAGCAGTGGCAGGCGGACTACGCCAAGGAGTGCCCGGGTGCCGCGATCACCTTCAACGGCCCCGCGAGCGGCACCGTGATGGACCAGTACGCGACCTTCAAGTCCGACGGCGTCGCCCTGGACTCCCCGATGACGGCCGATCAGCGGGCCGTCGTCGGCCGCCACTGCCCCACCGGCTACGCCTCCCAGATCCCGGTCACCGTGCTGCCGATCGCCGTGGTCTACAACGCGCCCGGGTTGAAGGGGCTGGAGTTCGACGCCCCGACGCTCGCCAAGATCTTCACCGGCAAGATCACCAAGTGGAACGACCCGGCGATCAAGGCCCTCAACTCGATCTGGAACCTGCCGGACTCGCCGATCGACGTGCGGATCCCGAGCAACGAGTCGGCGGCCACCGCCATCTTCACCCAGTACCTCGCCAAGGCTGCGCCCGCCGACTTCCCGTACCAGCCCGGCCGGGCGTGGCCCGACAAGTCGCGCCCCGCGTCCGGCACGAACGCGTCCGACCTGCCCGCCTACGTCGCCGGGGGCCAGTGGTCGATGTCCTTCGTGCCGCTCCCGGACGCCGGCGCCCTCCAGAAGGCCAAGGTGAAGTCCGGCGGCTCCCAGGCGGTGGAACTCACCCCCCGCTCCGCCGGGTTGATGGCCGCCGGGGGCTCGGTGCAGGGCACGGGCACCAACGTGACGGTCACGATCGACTACACGAAGCCCGGCTCGGGCAGCTACCCCATCGTCGACGTCGGCTACATCGGCTTCTGCGACCACGGCGGGGCCGACCGCGCCTTCGCCGGCACCGCCGTCCTGACGAACTTCCTGGCCCACGGACTGAGCACGACGGGCCAGGCCGCCGGCGAGAACCTCATGTACGGCCCGCTGCCGGAGGCCATGGCGAAGCGTGTGCTGGACTCCCTGGCCCCCCTGCGGGTGAAGCCCGGTAACTGATCGAGGAGCAGACCTGCACGGATCGAGCGTCACCGGGCAGGGCGAGGCGCTGGGTGCCAGCGCCGGGGTGCGGCTCTAGAGTTCCAGGTCCTCCGCCTTCTCGGCCCATGGGACATCGCACAGCCCGGGAGCCGTCCGGCCAAGTGACGGCAGGTCGGCATCGGACTGGAACCACACCACGACGAGTCGGGAGAAGTGGAGGACGGAATCCAACTCCGGGTCCACCGGTTCGGAGGTGAAGAGCCCCGTGCACAGGACGTGGGGGAGCTCCTCCATCGGGCCGAAGGTTGCCCGTCGGAGCTCACGCGGCACCCGAGGCGGCTCCACCAGGTGCACAGGAGGTGACGGGTAGTCCTTCTCCGCTTGCTTGACCGCGCCCGCCACGATCGCGTCGTTCATCTCTCGGGTCGGGTACCCCATCAGCAGTCCGTCGTAGGTCTCCGCCATACGGAGGCTGGAGAGCTTGACCGACCGTCCCGATCCGAGGACCACCTGTGCCAGTGCCATGGCGAGCAACCTACCGGCCTGCCCCGCGCCTGGTAAGCCCACCGCAGCCTGGCCGCACGGCACGGACGCAGCCCACAGACAGCGATCGTGTGTCCGTCCGCCGGTCACGGGACAGGGACCGTCCTCAACAGCAGGGTCCTCACCCGACCTTGCCTGCAGGCGCCGCGACCTCGGCACCCGGCCCAGCGTTCAGAACAGGACCCGAGAGCAGGACCCCAGCGTCGCAGCACCGGACCCGCCGGGCGGCTCGCCGCCTCGGCCGCTTCGCCCCCTGACACACGTTGCACGGCGGGCGGGGGCGCGACCGATGGACCTCCGTGTGGTAGACCAGTGCGCAGGTGCGGGATCACTCACCCGCGCCGGCAGCCACCGGCTGCCACTGACATCGGGGGGATGTATGAGGGTTCGCCGTACCCTGGCCAGATGCCTGGCCGTTGCCACCGTCGCCGCACTCGGCGCGGCCTGCAGCAGCTCCGGCACAACACCGTCGGGCGGTACCGGGGGTGTCGGGGGTGGCGGCGGCGCGGCCGTGCCGCCCCCGGTGGCACCGTCCTCCAGCCGGGCCGGGGGGCTCGCCGGGCGCGGGCCGGTGATGCACGGGGTGTTCGGCGAAACCGGGTTCACCGCCCAGGTGGTCAGCGCCGCCACCAGCGCCTCGCTGCCCGGGATCGCCCCGCCCCTCGGCAGGACCACCCTGCTGGTCCGCCTCAAGGTCGCCTCGGACCCGATCGACCGGACGAGCAAGGCCCCGAACCACATCATCATGGCCGTCAAGTACCCGGCCTGCGGGCCGGTCCCCGACTGCTGGCACACCGAGGGCGGGGCACGCGCCCTCCCGGAGAGCGACGTCCTGGACGGCACCCACATGAACAGCGTGCCCGACTGGTTCGGCACGTTGGACGCCAACACCAGCTACTACAAGTACGTCTGGCAGTTCGTCCCGGAGGGCACCGACTTCTCGGCCGCCCAGTTCTGCCTCCAGCAGAGCGACGGCAAGCCGGACGTCTGTGCCCCCCTCGGCCAGGTCGAGCCCTTCCACGGCCAGATGGACCGGGCCGACCTGGAATCGTCCTAGGCACGGCAGGAACCGGCGTGCGTGGGGCGCCCTCGTGGCGCCCCACGCCTGGCACCCTGCAGCTCGCGACAGCCCGCGGGGCTTCTCGCGGTCCGCGCAGCGAGTCGCCGCCCGGTGCGCGCCCGCCCCTCTCGGCTACCGACTGCCAGGTACCAGGCGGATTACGTCACGCAGCAGTTGGACCACGCCCTCGGTGATCTCGGTACGGCGCTGCTCCGCCAGGGCGAGCAGTTCGGCGGCCTCTGCGGGGCCGGCGTCGAGGGACGGGACCGGGCGGGTGAGCCAGGGGTGCGGGGCCAGAGCGCGGATCTGCGTGGTGGCGTCGGTCTTGCCCCGGGCGGCGAGTCGGGGGTCGGGATCGCCGCTCACGAGGAGGGCGGCGCGCAGTGCGGTGAGTCGGTCCCGCCGGTTCAGCAACCGGTAGCCGGCCCGTCGCACCGCCGGCCGCTGCGGGTCGGCGAGCATGTCCCACAGCAGGTCGGGGGGCAGCTGGGTGGCACTGGGGGCGAGGGTGGCAGCGGCCTCCTTGACCACAGCGGTGGAGCCGTCCCGAAGCAGCACCGTGACCTGGGGGACGGACACCGCGTCCAGGCTCCGCAGGGCGCGCAGCGCATGGACGCGAACCTGAGGGGCCGGGTTGTCCAGGAGGGGGGTGAGCAGCGGGCCGTCAGAGCGGCTACCGGTCTCGGCGAGCCCTCCGATCGCCCCGACCTGCGGCTCGGCCGCCTGGACGGCCGCGCGGTAGTACGCCGGTGAATCCGTACCGGTGCGGCGTGCCGCCTCCCGCGCCAGGGCCCGTACCAACGCGGACGAGTCGTCGAGGAACGGCACCACGTCCTTGGGGGAACCGGTACGCATCAGCCCTGTGAGGGCGGTGATCCGTACCTCGGCGTGACGGCTGCGGGCCAGACGGCGCAGCAGCTCGACCTGGTCGGTCCACACCGCCTGCCGGGCAGCGGCCTCGGCGGCCCGGGCCCTGACCTGCCGGTCGGGGTCACTCTCGGCGAGGACGGCGAGGTCACGAAGCCCGAGGCGGTGCGTGGCAGTGTCGAGCACGAAGCGACGCACCATCGGCTCGGGGGCCGTGAGAAGCCGTCCGGACAGGGCCGTGCCCGACTCGGCCAGCAGCGACGCGCGGAGTTGACCGTGGGCGAAGGCGCCGCGCCGGCGCCGGTTGACCAGCAGAGCCGTACGCACGGTCGCCGCGGTGGCCGACAGGGGATTCTCATGGAGCAGCACGGCCAGACCCGCGCACGCCGACTCCCGAACCTGCCTGACCCAATCGCTGGTCCGCAGGACGAGGAACGGCATCATCTCGGGGTGCGGCCGGCTCAGCATCCGCCGTACCACGCGCTCACGAACGCGGCCGTCAGCGTGCGAGGCCGCCAGGGCGAGCGCGACCGGGTCGGTCTCGGTGAGCGAGGGGGCCTGGCGGCCCGTCGAATACCACGACTCTCGGCGTATGAAGGCATCCAGGCGCAGCAGCAGAGCCGGACGCTCCGTCAGCACGCGCAGCGCTTCGAGCGAATCCTCGGGATGTCCGGCCGAGCCGACCGCGAGCAGCGCAGCGGTCAACTCCTCAAGTGCACCTTGTTCCTGAGCCCGTGCCCCGGACACCGCCAGCCGCACACGCTCCAAGGAGTCCGTACCCGGTGAAGGCTGCGAGAGGGCCTGTTGACGGCGGAAGAAGAAGTTCACCCCCGTCATCCTGCCGGAGCCGACCGACTTGCCGCTTCCCATATACGACGCCATCGAGAGCCCCGCCCCGGGGCACCGCTTGGTGGTCCGGCCGGGGCAGCATCGAGGTGTTCCCTCCTCGCCCTTTCGAGGTGCCCGGGGTGGAAGGGATCTGGACGCCTCACGGCTGTCAGATCGCCTGGTCCTGCTACTGAGTTCGAGTCGAGGGCTGTTGCGTGGGCGTCGTGGCAGCGCAAGGATGTGCGGGCATGAGCGATCTCGACCCCGTAGCCCGGGTAACCCGCATTCGGCGGGTCGGGTCGGGTCCGCGGGCGCCGGGATCACGGTCGCTCGTGTGGCGTTCGATCCGGACCCCGTGAACTCCCGTGAGCCTCTGGAGCTGCGAGGAACGCAACCGCCTCGCCTGAGCGTGGACGGCTGTGTCCGTGAGATCACCATCCTGGCCCTTCTCTCGACCCGGAGGACACCATGACACCCAGGAGGTGCCGGCGGTGACGGCCCCCGAGACGCCGCCGCGGCCGAGCGGCCGACGTCTGCTGCTCGGTGTCGCGTGGGACGTCGTCGTCCCGATCGCCTTGTACTACGGCCTGCGCGCCGCCGGCGTCAGTGTCTTCGTCGCGCTGCTGGCGGGCGCCTTCCTGCCCGCGCTCACCACGGCGGTGCAGTGGCTGCGCACCCGCAGCCTGGAGGGCATGGCGGGTTTCATCGCCGGAACCATGCTGCTCGGCGTTGCAGCCGCGCTGGTCAGCGGCAGCCCCCGGTTCCTGCTGGCCAAGGACGGTTGGCTGACCGCCGTGGCCGGGCTCTGGTTCCTGGTCTCGATCAGGGCCAGGCGCCCGCTGCTCTTCCACGGCGGCCGCCCCCTGCTGGAGGGTCGGTTCCGCTCCGACGGAACCTCCTGGGACGTGCTGTGGGACCGCGAGCCGGCGTTCCGCCGGATCTGGCGGGTCTCGACGGCGATCTGGGGTGTGGCGATGCTGCTCGACGCCGCCGTGCGGGTCGTGATGGCCTACACCCTGCCGGTGGACGTGGTGCCCGGCCTCGGTGCGCTGCTCTGGCCGGTCACGCTGGTGCTGTTGCAAGTGGTGAACGGCGTCTACTACGAGGTGGCCGGGCTCTGGCGGCTGACCGCCGGCACGGCCGGGCGCTCGCCGGCCGACCGAGACTGACGCCGATCATCGGGCCGGCCGCCACCGGCGTGCTCCTCACCGGAAGGTGACGGCCTGCCTGCCGAGCGGACGGAACGCCGAGGTCCGGCTGTGGTGGCGGCCGGGCCATGGGGCAGGATGGCAGTCCGTTCGGAATGCGCACATCCGTTCCGACGTGGCTGCGCACAACACGACCCGACAGGCGACAAGGTGACCAAACAGCACATACAGCGGCCGGCGACGGCCCGTTCCATCGACCTCCACGCCGCGGGGGCGGGACGGTGACCCGGGACCTGGTCCTGCACGACTGGGTGGTGGCCGGCATCGCGCTGACCTCCGGCTGTGTCGCCGGCCTGGTGCTACGGGCCCTGATGAAGTGGCTGGGCAAGCACGCGAGCAGGACGAAGTGGAGCGGGGACGACATCATCGTCGACGCACTGCGCACCATCGTCCCCTGGGCGGCCGTGATCGCCGGGGTCGCGGTGGCCGCTTCGGCCCTGCCGCTCACCGCGCGGGTCGGGGGGCTGGTCGACCAGTCGCTGACGGCCGTGCTCATCGTCATCGCGACGTTCAGCGCGGCCCGGGTCGTGGCCGGGCTGGTGCAGTCGGTGGCCGCGTCCCGGACCGGTGTCGCGGCGTCCGCGTCGATCTTCGTCAACATCACCCGGATCGTGGTGCTGTCGATGGGCGTTCTCGTGGCCCTGGAGACCCTCGGGGTGTCCATCGCCCCGCTGGTCACCGCCCTCGGCGTGGGTGGTCTCGCCGTCGCGCTGGCGTTGCAGGACACCCTCGCCAACCTCTTCGCGGGTGTGCACATCCTCGCCTCGAAGACGGTCCAGCCGGGTGACTACATCCGGCTCACCAGCGGGGAGGAGGGGTACGTCGTCGACATCAACTGGCGCAACAGCGTGGTGCGCAACCTGTCGAACAATCTGGTGATCATCCCCAACGGCCGCCTGGCGCGGACGAACATGACGAACTACTCCCAGCCCGAGCAGAAGCTGTCGATCCTGGTCCAGGTCGGGGTCGGCTACGACAGCGACCTGGAGCACGTGGAGCGGGTCACCCTCGACGTCGTCGACAGCGTGATGGCCGACATCAGCGGCGGCGTGCCCGACCACGCGGCCGCCGTCCGCTTCCACACCTTCGCGGACTCCAGGATCAACTTCACGGTCATCCTGGGCGTCGGCGAGTTCAGCGACCAGTACCGGATCAAGCACGAGTTCATCAAGCGCCTGCACCGCCGGTACCGGACGGAGGGCATCTCGATCCCCGCGCCCACGCGCACGGTCTCGCTCCAGCAGGACGGGGCGGACGCATCCTCGTCCCTCCCACCGGTGCCGCACCCGTGGGACGCGTCGTCCGAGGCGCTGACGGACCGACGGCGGTAGCCGGGCGCGGCGGCGCCACCCGGCGGACCGAGCCGAGGCGAGGCGAGGCCTGCAGCCCGTACGCCGCGCACCCCGTGAGCGGCGGCGCCGGCACGACAAGTGCCGACGCCGCCCGTCAGGCGTGCCTGGCCCGGGCTCAGGGCCGGTGCGGTCAGCTGGTCCAGAACGACGACAGGTTCTGGTAGGTGCCGTGGTCGGCGATGGCGCCCTGGTAGGACAGCGAGTTGCCGTTCTGGGTGTCGATGACCACGAGCTGGTCGCCGCGGAACAGGCGGTAGTCGCTGTAACCGAAGAACGTGGCCGCGTCGATGCCCTGCCTGAAGTCCGCCGGGATGTTGCTGTAGGTGCCGTGGTCGGCGATGGGGCCGTAGTAGGTGACCCGGTTGCCGTTCTCGGTGTCGATGACGACCAGTTGGTCGCCCTTGAAGAGCCGGTAGTCGTTCCGTCCGATGAGCGTGGTGGCGTCGATGCCCCGCTTGAAGTCCTCGGGGATGTTGCGATAGGTGCCGTGGCCCGCGATGGCGCCCTGGTAGCTGATCTGGTTGCCGTTCTCGGTGTCGATGACCACGAGCTGGTCGCCGCGGAACAGGCGGTAGTCGCTGTAGCCGAAGAACGTGGCGGCGTCGATGCCCAGCTTGAAGTCCTCGGGGATGTTGCGATAGGTGCCGTGGTCGGCGAGCTTCCCGTCGAAGGTGACGGCGTTGCTCTTCTGGGTGTCGATGACAGCCAGGCGTCCCTGCTTGAAGAGCCGGTAGTCGTTCCGTGCGATGAGCGTGGTGGCGTCCATGGGATGGTCCTTTCGCTGACGTTCGGTCGGACAGGCCGTTCCCGTACGCTGCGGTTGTGCGCTGCGGTTGTGCGCTGCGGTCGTGCGGGACGGCCCGCTGCGTCGCCCTCTGGCCGATCGGATTCCGCATATGACAACGACAAGCAGCATCCACACAGTCACCCGCTGCTGTCGACAGCGCACCGCACACTGAGAGCCGGAACCGGCCACAATCCCCAGGCGACTCCTCCACCTCAGATCAGTCCGACCGTGTCGAAGCGCCGCCCGCAACCCACCGCCGGGCAGGGGCCCGGGCCCGACGTTCCAGCCCGTCGGGACGCGTAGCGGGAGCAGGGCGGTCTTGAGGGAGTAGGGGCAGGCGGCGCGCCGAAGCCGGCCGGGGGACGGGGCCCGCGCGGCCGGGAGAAGCGGGCGCGGCACCACGCGGCACCGCGCGGCAATCCCGGGAAAGCACGTAGGCCTTGGGCAAGGCGGCAGGTGGTTCTATCGGGGGTTCACGGTCACGGTGATGCTCTCGGGGTTGCCGCTGTTGCCCTGGTAGACGGTGTCGCCGCTGTAGACGGCGGTGACGGTGTGGGCGCCGGTGGTGCGGAAGGCGGTGACGAGGCCGGCGGCGGCGCAGTTGCCGAGGGAGAGGACGAGGCGGGAGCGGCCGAGGGTGGTCTGGGTGGTGGTGTCGGTGAAGGTGACGGTTCCGGTGGGCGTGGTGGTCGAGCCGCGACCGGGGCAGATCAGGTCGCTGAGGACGACGGGCAGGCCGGTTCGGGTGCGTTGGGGCATGGCGGTCAGGACCGTGGTCACCGGCTTGCCCGGGGCGAGGTAGCTGATGGTGATGCCCGCGGCGGCGCTGGTCGCCGTGGGGCCGGTGCCGCCGGCGGGCACGAGGGACGAGCCACCGCCTCCACCACCCGCGCTCCCGGCCGGGGTGACCAGGGGGTTGATGTTGCCGCCTCCGCCGCCGCCGTAGAAGCCCGCGCCGCCTCCGCCGCCGGTGTTCTGGCCGCCGTCGCCGCCGGTGCCCAGCATGCCGGGCGTGCCGGAGGCTGTCCCGCCGCCTCCGGCACCACCGGTACCGCCGTGCGTGGCCGCGCCCGCTCCGCCGCCGATGCCCCCACTGCAGGCCCCGTCCGTGCCCGGCTGGCCGGCGTCCCCGCCCGGGCTTCCCGCGCAGGGGCTCTGGGCGGCTTCACCGGCCCCACCGCCGCCCGCAGCCACGATGAGACGGGAGTCGGTGGTGGTGAGGGGGACGGTGCGGGGCTGGGTGCGGATGTCGGAGGCTCCGCCTCCGCCGCCGCCGAAGTGGGAACTGCCACCGCCGTTGAAGCCGCCGACGCACAGCGTGTTCGGGTAGCAGGATCCGCCGGTGGCGGTGCCCCCGACTTCGACGTAGAGCGTCTGTCCGCCGGACAGCCCGGTGAGCGTGCCCGACACCTGGGCGCCATGGCCGCCGCTCGCGCCACCGAGCCCTTCCATGCCGCCGGCCGCGCCGATCGCCGACACGTCGACCTGTGTGACACCAGCCGGGACGGTGAACGTCTGCTCGGCGCCGGTGAAGGCGAACGTGCAGGTGGTGGTGGGACCCGTGGTCGTGCAGGTGCCTTGCGCGTGCGCGGGCGCGGACAGGGCCACCGGGGCCACGGCCGCGCAGAACACCCCGGCGGTCACGGCCAGGACCCGGCCCCGGCGCCCTCGCGGACCGGTGCGGTGACTGCGTGTGGAGCCCGGCCGGTCGGCAGCAGGCGACAGTGCGAACGTCACGATCCACTCCAGGAGGGGCGAGGGCCGGTCGGCCCGGTGTCTTTCCGCCACTGTGGATCACGCAGTCCGAGCCCCGGCCTCGCTCCGATCTGACACACCGACGGTTCACGCCGCCGGTCCCCCGGGACCGGCCTTCGCCGGCAACCCCGGATCGGGGGCACAACTGCGGCCCGGAGCAAGCACCCAGGCGCCGACACCACGCCGACGCTTCCTGCCGCCCCCGGCAGGCAGGTGCCCCGGGGCGGAACGCAGCAGCGGGCCCGCCGAGCGGCGTTCAGCGACACAGGGTGCGCAGGGTGGCGAGGCAGTCCGCGGCCCGGCGCTGCGGGTCGGTGTCGGTGCTGGCCCAGGCGATCCGGGCGTCCGGCCGGATGAGCACGGCGGTGACGTCCCGCCAAATCACTTGTGCAGCACCGGTATTGACGGTTCCCGCGCGCTGCTCCAGGCCGTCCTTCGGGCACGGCGTCCGAGTCCCGCCGAGGTCCAGCAGCAGTGGTCGGCCGTGGTGCATCAACGGGTGGGCGGTGGGCGCACCGGCCGGGATGTCCAGGGCGAGACCGGCCAGCCGGGTGCCGTTCAGCGGGTGCCCGCCGGGCTGGGTGTCGGCCGGTATCGGGTCGTCGAAGCCGGCGATCCGGCGGGCCCACTGGTGGTTGGTCCGTGGTTCGGTGAGTGCGGCGGACCAGACCTCGCGCAGGGCTATCTGCTCCGGGTTCGCCGCGGCGAACAGGGCGAGTTGCGCGCGGGTGTTGTCGATGACGGCGCGGGCGGCCGGCCGGCGCTCCGTCTCGTAGCTGTCGAGCAGTCCGTCGGGCGCCCGGCCCTGGAGGGTGGCGGCCAGCTTCCAGCCCAGGTTGGTGGCGTCCTGGATGCCGAGGTTCATGCCCTGCCCGCCGGCCGGGAAGAACATGTGCGCCGCGTCCCCGGCCACCAGCACCCGTCCGGCCCGGTACCGCGCGGCCTGGCGGGTGGCGTTGCCGTAGCGCGAGAGCCACCGGGGGTTGCGGATGCCCAGGTCCCGTCCCAGCAGTGCGCGGGTCTGCTCGCGCACCTCGTCCAGGGTCAGCGGTTCGCCGGTGCCGTGGTGCATGGTGGCCGTGGAGAGGCCCGCCAGGCGGTGGACGCCGTCGCCGATCGGGGCCGCCAGGAACGAGCCGGCCGGTCCGGTGGCGGAGAACGGCCCGGTGGGCGGATCGTCGAGTTCGACGTCGGCGAGCCACCCGGTCATGGTGGTGTCCTGACCGGGGAAGTCGATGCCGGCGGCCTGGCGCACGGCGCTGCGGGTGCCGTCGCACCCCACGACCCAGCGGGCCTGCACGGTCCGGTGGGTGCCGCCGGCCCGGATCACCACCTCGACGGCGTCCGGCCCCTGCGTGAGCGAGACGACCTCCTCCCCGCGCAGCACGCGGGCGCCCACGGCGACCGCGTGCTCCTCCAGGAGCTGTTCGGTGACGGACTGGCCGAGCGCCAGCATGAAGGGGTGCACCGCCCCGGTCGTGGAGAAGTCCAGCCGGGTGGTCGCCGCGCCGAAGTGGCCGGTCGGCACCGGGGTGCCGCGTTCGATGAACCGCTCCGCGAGGCCGCGGGTGGCGAAGGTGTCCAGCGTGCCGGCCTGCATGCCGACCGCGCGCGACCGTCCGTCCGGTGCCGCCCGGCGTTCCACGACGGTCACCTCCACCCCGTGCAGGCGCAACTCCGCGGCGAGCCAGAGCCCCACCGGGCCGGCCCCGGCGATGAGCACGTCGAGCATGACAACCACTTCCTCTCACTTTTCGAGCGACTTTCCGAACCATGCGCCGGGACGACGGCGGGCCGGGCACCGGGCGTGGTGCCCGGCCGTGGTCGGGTGGTTCAGCGGGCGCTGCCGAGGTTTCGGTCGCCGTCGGTGCCTTCGAGCATGAGGGTGGTCTCCTCTATGCGGCGGAAGCGGCCGTCGGGGGCGAACTCGCCGAAGAGGTAGACCTCCATGCGGACGGTGGTTCCGTCGGTCTTGACGACGGTCATGGTGTGGCGGTCGGCGTAGCGGTTGCCGGCGGTGAGTTCGTCGTGGACCTCGACGGAGCCGTCGGCGACGACGGTGCGCAGGTGGGCGATGTGGTCGAGGAACTCGGCGCGGTCGGCCCATTCGCCGTCGGTGCGCTGGCGGTAGTCGGGGGCGAAGTGGCGGTCGGCGGCTTCGTCGAGGTCGAGGCCGGGGGTGAGGAGGAGGTCGGTGAGGGCGGCGCGGACGTCGGTGTGGGTCACGGGGATTCCTTCGGTTGGGTGCGGGAGCGTCCCGCTGTGGATCGAGCGAAGATGCGTGCCTGAAGCACGCTTATGACTGTAGCGGAAAAGCGTGCTCGGCGCACGCAAAATCTGGAGCGGTCAGGGACCCGGCAGAACACGACACCCCGCCCATGCCGCGCCTGGGGTGTCCGCAAGGAAGAGCCGGGGCCGGGCCAGTAGGTTGCGACCCGGGCCCTGACGGTCCGTGTCCCCGACAGACGCGGAGCGGATGCCCTGGTGATCTCGGACGGGGTTGCCCAGGAGCTCGGATTCGATCTCACCCGCGAACTGCGAGAGGCGTGCGGGCGGGCTGATCGCCGGGCGTTGGAGGAACTGGCACGAACCGACGGCGGCGAGGCGGCACGGACTGCGGTGCGCGTCCTCGACGGAGGTACCTCCGCCGCTTGAGACACAGCCGGCGATGGACGCGCTGATCCCGCCGACGGGCGTGATCACCGCATCCCGGCCAGGACTCGACCACGTCCGGCCTCGCCCGATCACCAGCCGGACGTACACCTCGGACACTCCCCGCCGACCTCGCGGCAACGCTACCGGCGTGTGGTCGCGGTCGCGGTGAAGCCGCAGCACTCGAAGATCTGGACCGGAGCACCCGACGTCCGCCGGATGGACACCCGGTCGAGCGTCGCCGTGGTGTCCGCCGTGGCGGCGATCACGGCCACGCCGCCGACACCGCCCTCGATCCGGTGCTGCCGGACGGTGAACGTGCCGTCCTGGAGGGCCATCCCGAAGTAGTCGTTGTCCGTCAGCGAGTTCCGGGAGAGGTCCGCCGATCCGACGGCATAGATGCCGACCTGATTGCGGTTCACCGAGTTCCCGGTGATGACCGTGCCCGGCGCGCCGGCGACGATTCCGGCGTGCTGGGTCTGGCTGAAGAAGTCGGGGCCGCACTGGCTGTCCGACGGGCGACAGGCGTTGTCGGTGATCGTGCTCCGGGCCACCGTGCCGGTCGCGCCCAGGACGAAACCGATCCCGTCGGTGGAAATCGTCGGGTGGCCGGTCACCTCGCTCTCCAGGACGCTGACGGAGGATCCGGCGTTGAGGACGGTGACGCCGGAGCCCTGGTAGTCGCTGATACGGGAGTTGCGGATCGTCGCCGAACCGGTGCCCGTCGGGAAGTCGCCGACGAAGATCCCGACGGCGCTGTGCGGGCAGGGCGCGGCGGGCGTGTCCGTGATGTGCGAGACCGCCGCGTTGTTCAGGTCCAGGTGGCCGCCGCTCAGGACCCGGATCCCCGAGCCGAGGGCGCCGCTCGCGCACGTACCCGAGCCCGGACCGCTGACCGCCAACCGGGACATCGCCACCCTCGCGCCCCCGTGGATCTCGACGATCGAGGTTCCACCGTCCTCACCCGGAGCAAGGACAGCAGGTGCAAGGATCCTCGTCGTGTCCGCCCCCGCACCGCTGATCCTCAGGTCCTTGCCGACGAACAGCTGCTCGCGGTACGTCCCCGGGCGGACACGGATCTCATCGCCCGGCTGCGCGGCGTCGACGGCGGCCTGGATCGTCGGATAGTCCGTGGGAACGGTCCTGACCCTGCTTGTCGCGTGGGCGGTGCCCGGCAGCAGCACGCCGGCAGCCAGGACCACCAGGAGTCCGCCCAGCAGGGCGGTGATCCTCGTACGCAGAGACTCCACAGGTGTTTCCCTTCGCGCGCGCCGTCGTCGGACGGGAGCGGTCCGCCGGCCCGTCCAACGGTCACAGTTAGCAGGCATTCGGCTGCGGACACGGCTCGGCACTCCGGTCCGAAGGCGCGCTGCCGGAAACGTCACCCGTCCTCCTTGCCCCGTGTCGTTCGGGGGAACCCGGCCGTGTCGGACCTGAGCACCGTTCGGGCTGTGCTGTTCCGGCCCGCAGCCGCCCGGTCGGCGGCCGTGGTGCTCCGGATGCGGGCCGGAGCCGGTCGGAGTGACGGCTCGTCGGCAGGACACGTGATCCGGTGTCGCAGAGCGCGACACTTCGCCACCTGACGTACATATGTCATAACGATGAGTGACCGATCTGGCTGCGGCTCGCCCCGCTGTCCCGCGGCCGCCGACGGTCCCACCCCAAGCCATTCACGTCAGGAGACATCGGTGATCACAGACCACACCCCAGGACAACCGGCCGACCGCGTGACAGCCGGACGAAGCCGAGCCCGCGCAGGTGCCCGCGCTCGTGAGCAGTGGCGGCGGGCAGGGGCGGTGGCGGGCCTGTGCCTGGCCCTGTCCGGGACGGGCCTGGTACCCGCGACCGCCGCACCGACGGGGGCCGCGGGTTCCACCACTCCGGCAGGGGCCCACGGGGCCGACCCGACGTACACCTTCACCTACACCGGCGCCGCGCAGACCCTCGCCGTCCCGGCGAACGCGGTGATCACGATCACCGCCGACGGCGCCGGCGGTGGCGACAACACCGGCACCGCCTGCACCACCACGGGAACGGGCGGGACGGGGGCACGGGTGGTCACCACCCTCCCCCAGACGACCGCCCCGACGACGCTCACCATCGACGTCGGAGGCGCCGGCGGCAAGGGCTGCAACGGCACCGGTACGGGAGGCGCCGGCGGGTTCAACGGCGGTGCCTCCGGCGGCAGTTACCCGGCCCCGAACTTCAAGTACGAGGGCCCGGGCGGGGGTGGAGCCTCCAGCGTCAGCGCGGGCGGCTCCCTGCTGGCCGTCGCCGGGGGCGGCGGTGCCGCCGGCGGCACCGGAGGAAGCTCGGCCGGGGGCAACGGCGGCAACGGCGGGACGCCGGACGCCACCGCCGGGACCGACGGAACCGCCACCGGCCCCGGGGCCTCAGCGGGGAAGGGCGGCGGCGGGGGCAGCACCGGCACGACCACCGGTGGCGCCGGCGGGGCCGCCGGCACCGCTCCGCTCTGTTCGACGACGGCGGGCGGTCCTGGCAGCGGGTTCAGCGGCACCACGGTCGGCACCGGTGGCACCGGTGGCAGCATCGGCAGCGGCTGCGCCCTCACCGTCATCGGTGCCGGCGGCGGCGGGGGCGGCGGGTACTTCGCCGGCGGGGGCGGGGGAAGCGCCACCGTCAACAACCTGGGCCTCACGGGCAGTGGCGGCGCAGGCGGCGGGGGCAGCAGCTTCACCGCCCCGGCCGGGACCGGCACCAGCTTCAGCACCTCCACCGTCGGAACGGCGAACCACAACGGCCAGGTGATCATCACCTACGTCGTGGGCAAGCCGGTCACCACCTTCCTGAGAGCGATGCCCCAGCGCACCCGCACCGGCGTGCCGGTCGTGCTCAGCGACCTGATCTGCCCCGGCGGCGGATCTACCACCCGGCCCACCGGCACCGTCACCTTCACCGACACCACCACCGGCACGACCCTGGGCACCTCACGCCTGGTCCTCTCCCTCGGCAACTGCGCCGCCGCCGGCCTGGTCACCGCCTTCCGCACCGCCGGCCCCCACACCGTCACCGCCGTCTACAGCGGCGACTCGGTCTACCAGGACAACAGCGGCAGCCCCGAAAGCATCGTCGTGACCGTGAACCCCTGATCAGATCGCCACAGCTCAACCGACAGACCCACCACCCGCGAGGGCCCCGGCCCCTTCCCCGGCCGGGGCCCCCGCCCCCTGGCGATCCACTGCCGTCAAAGATGTCGGAGCAGAGCCTGGAGGGGGGCGGGGACGCGGTCCGGGTCGAGGGCCTCGGTCAGGAGGCGGCCGTAGCGGATCTTGCGGCCCTTCTTCGTGCCCAGGAAGCGGCGCATCTGCCGGTGCGGCGGCCGGTCCTGCTGGGCAGGCTGGCGGACGAAGATGCGCCAGGCCGGGAGGTCGCCCTCGGCCCGGACGATCTCCTCGACCCGTGGCACGCCCAGCGCCCGGATGAGTTCGTCCTCCAGGTCCGCCGCACACACGAAGATGCCGTCCAGCGGCTCGCCGGCCCGTTCGAAGCCGCGTTGGTAGAAGCCCTGTTCGCCCTCGTCGCACAGCCCGACAAGGCGCAGGCCCAGCCCCGTCGGCCCGAGCAGGCCGGCGAACCGGCCGACGTTCATCGCCCCGCCCATCGAAACGACGCACACACCCCGGGACTCCGGGTCTCGACCGTGGCGCGCGGCCAGCACCTCGACGGCCGCGACATCACTCGGCCCCTCCAACAGCACCGCCGTCCTTACCCGCAGTCGCCCGGCCAGCTCGCCCGCGGGCCCACCCGGCCCTCCCGCCGCCCAGCCGGTGATCGCATCCCGGAACGCCCGCATGTCCGTCATACGCCGATTCTGCTCGGCCCGACGCATGAGGGCACGGGGTTTTCGCTCCCGCTGTGAGCGGAGGACGAGGCCGTGGACGTCGCCGAGTGAGGGGCTCGCGGGACGGTGTCGAACCGTCATTCAGAACCTGCGGTGCCACCAGGCCAGTTCGGATGATGCCTGTGGTTCGTGATGGGTTCGCTGCAGCAACACCGCGTCCAGATCGTCGACCCGTGCTCGTAGTTCGCCTGAGGCTCGGGGCGGAAGCATGAAGACGGCCTCTTCGAGCTTGTCGCGGGCCCAGCCTTCGCCGCAGCAGGGGCAGGTGAATTCGGCCTCCCATGGCTTCCAGCGTCGCTTGGTCCCATGGACTCGGGCGGACCACACGCTCATGGCCGTGGCGACGATGCCGGGTATCAGTCGGTCGCGCTCCAAGCGGCGGATGGCTGCGTTCGTCGGTCCTGACACACGTGGGACATCGCGGTAGCGCACCCATGGGCTACTCCGTGATCGTTCGCGTGATCGAAGTGAGGCCGGCGTTCTATGCGGCATCGACCCTTCGGGTGCGGTTCCGGTGCTGTCGAAGGATGCGGTCGATCGGCGCCCGCAGGGCCGGTGAGGTCAGTTCCAGGTCACGGTTGTCGCGCCCAGCGAGCATGTGGTCGAGCCAGCGTTCGTACCAGGCCAGGAAGTCAGTGGCCGACGAGACGTTGGGGCCCCGGAAGCCGTCAGCGTTTCCGGTGACGACGCGGCCCGTCAGGGGACCGGTGACACCGAGAAGCACCAGGTCGGTGCACCCTGCCTCGATGATGTTCAGGAACAGGTCACCTCGGTGAGGCCGGCGGTCGGCGAACGTGAAGCCCCGAGGGCGGCCGCGCTCGCCGTGGGGGTCCATCGTGAACAGTCGGCATGACGGCAACGGCAGCAGGCCGTAGAAAGGCGATGCTCCGCCCCCGCCCAGTGTGGTCAGGAAACTGCGGTAGGGACCCGGCAGTTCGATGTGGTGGTCGGTCTCGAACTCGGCGACCTTCGCATCCGGCAGTGGGGATTCGAGACGGAACCGGTGCTTCTCTTCGCCGAAGGAGTGGCTTCGCAGCGCAGCGTAGGGCGCCTTGGCCAGTTTGTGTCGGATGCGGATGATCCGGGAGTCCATGGGAACTCTTCTCTCTGTCCTCCCGCAAGGTACCTGCTCACTGGCCGGAGTGTCACCAGTGTGATCAGCTGCCTGCGTGCCCAGCCGAATCCTGGCCGGGCATGCCGACGGCCACGCGGCCGGACGCGGGAGAAGTCGAGGCCCACTACGGGCGCAGAGGGCGCCCGACTTCAGCGGCGCGGTTCCTGGTGCCGACCCGGGCGGATCACTTGGTGCACAGGCCCGGCCAGCGCCGCACTGGCCCGGGCCAGGCGATCGCCCGGCAGGGCGAAGTCATTGGCGGGGTTGCGGAACGAATACCTGCCGTCGTTGACCTGTGTACCGCCCGCGGCCGTCGCCCATTGCACCGGACCGGCAAGTCCTTGACCTTCGAGCATGGTTGCGGCGAGCGGTTCGGCGGCCTGCGTTCCCAAGCGGGCGCGCAACGCCGCGGCCAGGCGGTCGACGGCCTCCGGTGGTGCGGCCGCGTCCCCGAAGGCGGGCAGTAGGAGCAGCAGGCGGGCGTGGGGGTCAGCGACTGTGCCACCGACGGCCAGACCGTTGTCCGCGGCGGCGATCAGGTCCGGCCAGGACAGGCCGGGGCTCATGAAGTGCCCGTCGATGCGCGCGAGCAGCTCGGCTCGTTCCCAGTCGGGATGGTGGAGCAGGTAGTCGATCCCGGCCTCGTCGGGAGTGGTGCGGTAGACGACATGGAGGCGGTGGCCGGCAGTGAGCGGAATGGTGAACGTGGGCCAGTCGGCCCGCTGCCACAGGCGCTGCTGGTAGGCCCGGTGCTCCGCCCATGCATAACCCTGTCCGAACAGCAGCCCCCCGGCGCCGCCCGAAGCACAGGAGTAGAGGTGCCCCATCCAGAACAGCCTCTCGTCCAGCAGCTCGGGACGCAGGCGGAAGGAACCGTCGGGGTAGCCGGGGATCCGTGTGGGATGTGCATCCGCGTCCTTGGTCACGCGGGCCATCATGCCGCGCTGCCCTCCGGCTGACGGAGCCGGCCCACTGCGACGCGATCTTTGCGGGACAGCCCTTGATCAAGCAGCGGAATCCTCCGAGCCTGTCCCGAGGAAGTGGCGGCAAATCCGGTGGACAGTGTCGGGATACTGCCGTCATGGCTGTCACCCAGCAACTTGCCCGAGTCACGGCGGAGTACCTCGCCGCCTGCCGCCGGTCAGCCGCGGAATCGCCCGACGGAAACCATCACTGGGATCCGCCGTCCGTGGACTGTCTGGATCTGGACTGGGCGCCCTCCATGCTGGAGCGTGCCTGCGAGCTGACGGGGCTCGACGCCGTCCGCCTGGGGGCGCTCAAGCGCGCGACCGATGGCGACGGCGGCATCGATCTGGACTTCCTCGACGCGGGCCCGCACGCGATCGCCTTCTTCAGCAACTCCGCTCCGACTGCCCTCGTTCCGGAGGCAGTTGCCGAGGTGTCGGCGCTGCTCGGAGGGATCGACATGCAGGCGATCCTCCGGTCGGTCCTGGACAGCGGCGCGGGGTCCACGCTCGGCTACGGGTTCATCGGCGATCCGACGGAGTACCTGCTGGGCCACTTCGGTGCGCTGTGCGACTTCTATGCGGAGGCAGCCCGGGGGGGTCTGCTCGTCGTGCTGTGGTGGGACTGAGTCGGTAGGCCTCGTCGATCAGCAGATCGACAGCCGGGGCCGGGCTGGCCGGTCCACGCCGGGCGGACAGGGCCTTGGGGCAGGCGTTCCCGCCCGCCGGGCAGTCCGAAAACGCCTTTCACGGACCCACGGGCTTGGCTACGGTGGGCAACCCGCGCACGAAGGCTGGTCCATGTCCCGAGAGATCATCACCGCCTGCCTGCCCCCGACCGACCCCGCCGACGTCATGGAGGCGCTCGCCGCCGCGATGGCGCCGTTCTGGAACGACGCCGAGATCCCGCCGGGCGGCGTCTGGCAGGGCGAATGGCAGTGGTGGCACATCTACGGCGGGTACAGAGCGGACGGCTTCGCGGTCCGCGCCGGACACGAGGCCGATCCGCGGCTGATCCGCAACCCGTTCGAGCTCGACGGCCGACCGCGCCCGCCGCAGCCGGCCGGGCGCTGCGACGGCGGGCCGCGCGGCCTGCTCGACCTGGATGTCGACCGCGCGCCCGTGGCGGACCAGGCCGGCGCCGACTGGGACCGCTGGGTCGCCTTCAGTGCCGGCTTCGAGCCCGCGCTGACCCTGAGTGCCATGAACGAGCGGGCCTGCGACGGTGCGACGGCCTGGGCCGCGTACCGCGAGCAGCCGGTCGTCCGGGCCGCGGTCGCCCTGTGGGCGAGCGACGAGCGAGCCCGCCGGTGGACCGGCATGTCCGATCCGGTCGGCCACTACGCCCACACCCGTGAGCAGTTCGTCCGCCGCACGGTCGCCCGCGCGGTGACGCCCGGCGTGCTGCTCACCCTGGACGGCGAGTGGATCGACGGCACCGGCTCGTCGTCCGACCCCGAAGTCCTCGTCGGTGCGCGGTACTTCGACTTCGCCGACCGCTATCTCGACGAACTCGCCGAGGATGCCCTCGCGATCCGCGTCCGCTTCCACACGTGACGAGCCCGCCCCCACCGCGGTCCCGACTCCCTTGCGAGCGCTCGCCGGAACCACCGCGTGCAGATCGGTGCTCGTCGGGCACGGCGCCCGGGCCGGGCACGATGGGGCGCGACCTGTTCGGATCCGTGGCCCTGTGGTGGCGGATGACGGCCGCGATGATGCTCCCCGTGGTCACGCCCGTCCGCTCGTCGTACCTGCGGACACAGCGTGCCCACCCGGTGCCCACGCGACGGGTTGGACGCGAGCAGCCGCAGCACCCTCGCGGGTCGCAGAGGGTCCTCGCCGCGTCCGCGGGGTCAGCCACCTCCTGCCGGTGCCTTGGCAGGACCGTCAGGGGGTCCGAGCTGCCGACGGTCGCGAATCACGGGCGGCGCCGTCGCGGGGTCCGGGCTCCCCGGGACGGCGCCGGTGCCGGGCGGGTGGGACCGCGGCCGGGGAAGGGCTACTTGACCGCGAGGATGTCGATCAGGCGGATGTCGGGGTCGGCGGCGAGGAGGTCCGGACCGACCTGGGCGAGGGCGGCGGGGATGCGGCCGGTCAGGTGGGCCTGGCGGCCGGCGTCGTCGGCGAAGGCGTCGAAGATGCCGAAGGTGGAGCTGTCGACCTGGAAGGCGTACCAGACCTGGGTCCGGCCCTCCTCGGCGGCGATGTCCCGCGCGGTGTCCAGCAGGGCGGCCACCTCGGCCTCCTTGCCGGGCTTGGCGGTGAGCAGGGCCAGTACACCCAGCTTGAGCGTCATCGGGGGTCTCCCTCGTGTCGTGACGGGCCCTGTGTGATGGGCCCGGTTCGGCCGGACGCATCCCGCGTTCCGGCTCGAATTACAAGCTATGGGGCCGAAAACCGACCCGCGAGTGGCGGAAACGACACGTCGGTTACCGTTTCCGACATGCATATCGCCATGGTGGCCGTCGACGGCATCTTCGACTCCGGGCTCTCCGCCGTCCTCGACGTCCTCAACACGGCGAACGCGGTACGCCTTCAGAGCGAGGAGGCGCCGCCGTTCACGATGACCGTCGTCGGGGCGGGCACCGAGGTGCGCACCGGCAACAACCTCACCCTGGCGACCGTGCCCGCCGGGGAACTGCCGCACCAGCCCGATCTGCTGCTGATGCCCGCGGTCGGCTTCAAGACGCCCGACGGGGTGCTGACGGCCGTCCGATCATCCGCCAACGCCTGGGCACTGGAGCTCGGCGGGCGGCTGGCCGAAGCCGGCACTCCGGTCGGCGCGGCCTGCACCGGTACGTTCTTCCTGGCCGAGACCGGGGCACTCGACCGCCTGCGGGCCACCACCAGCTGGTGGCTGGGGCCGTCCTTCCGCAGCCGCTACCCGGGCGTGCTGCTGGACGAGTCCCGAACCCTCGTCCAGGACGGCCGGGCCACCACCGCCGGCGCCGCCTTCGCCCACATCGACCTCGCGCTGTGGGTGGTACGCCGCCACAGCCCGGAGCTGGCCGACAGCGTCGCCCGCTACCTGCTGATCGGTGACCGGCCCTCCCAGGCCGCCTTCGCCGTGCCGACGCTGCTGGCCCAGGCCGACCCGATGATGACCGCCTTCGAGCGCTGGGTGCGCGCCCGACTGGCCGACCCCCCGCCGCTCGCCGTCGCCGCCCGGGAGCTGGGCGTCAGCGAACGCACCCTGCAGCGCACCGCCCAGGCCGTACTCGGCATGACACCGCTGGACTTCGTCCAGGAGGTCCGCCTCGACGAGGCGACGTTCCTGCTGCGCACCACCGCACTGAGCGCCGAGGCGATCGCCACCAGGGTCGGCTACCGCAACGTCGGCACCCTGCGCGCACTGGTGCGGCGCAAGCGCGGCACCACGCTGGACGCGCTGCGCCAGGGCGGCTCGGGGGCCCGCTGACGGCAGTCGCGACACGGGTTCCCGGGCCGGCACTCCCCCGGGCAGCCGGCCTGCGCCGTAGCCGGGTCGCCAGGGTCTCCGCATCGGGCGGGCACGGACCTTCTCCTCCCGGCGCCCTCGGGCCGGCGCCATCTGCAAGGCGGTCGCGTGGTCGTCGGCCTGGTTCAGGGCCGGATTCCTGGTGTCCGGGATGCCGCCGCTGCCGGAGGGCACCGCCTACGAGCTGTGGTTCGACGACAGCGGGACGATGCGGCCCGCCGGTCTGATGCCCGCCACCAGCGGAGCACTTCTGCTGAGCGGCCCCGTGAACGGGGCGCGCGGGGTGGGAGTGACCGTGGAACCGGCCGGCGGATCGGCGCATCCGACACGAACCCCGCTGGTGGTCCTTCCCTTCAGCGGATCATGCCCCCGTGCCACCGGCACGTACACACCCACTCACACTCGTCCTCGTCATCCTCGTAGGACATCCGATCACTTCCCCGGAACCGGTGGGTGACGGGGAGCGCGGACCGGCCGCGTCGGCGATCCCGGCGGGTCAACGGCGCGACCGGTTCCCGGCCCGCTCGCACCCGGTCGGTGAACCGGGTCGAGGCGGCGCTCACTCGCCCTGGGTGTCGGCGCCGGCTTCCCAGGCGGCCGTGACGCAGCCCTCCTCCCAGTGCCACCAGCCCTTCACCTCACCGTGTTCGAGCAGCTTGCGAATCTGCTGGATGTCCGCTTCCGGCGGCACCTTCAGTGCGACCATCCCGAACTGTTCGATGCCTTCGCCGGTGGTGCCGAGCCGGTGGAAGGTCTCCAGCACGGTCTGCCGGGCCGCCGCGGATCCTCCGTCCTTCCGGACGATCAACCGGATGGTGCAGTTCTCCGAGGGGTGAACGGTCTCCCCGGCCCAGCGCAGGCCGTCGTCGTCGACGTCGACCCGAATGACGTCGCCGCTCGCGATGCCACGGACGAACCACGGGGTGTTGTCGAGGCGCACCGTTCCGTCGCCGAGGTCCACCGCCCACAGGCTCTCGACGCCTACGGGCGGCCAGCCGTCCTCGTCGATCTCCATCCGGAAGTGGACCTTCACGTGGGCGTCGCTGATGTTCGTCACCGCGCCATCATCCACGGGGACCGGCGGACACGGAGCCTCGGGGCTGCGGGAAGCGACCGGCCGTACCAGGTCCGACGGCCGCCGTGGTGCGCAGCCGGCCGGTGGGACGACGGCGGCGGGCCGCCCATCGGCACGGGGGCGGCCCGCCCGCCGCATGTCGCGTCACGGTGGTGGCGCGGGGTGCGGCGGGCACAAGCGGCGTCAGCGTGCGAACTTCTCCTTGGCCGCCGGGGTGACGGGGGTGAAGAAGTTGACGAGGTTGCCGTCGGGGTCGCGGAACAGCAGCGACCGGTTGCCCCAGGGCATCGTGGTGGGCCCGGCGACGACGTCGGTGACGAAGCCGGTCAGGTCCCGGTGGACGCGGTCGACGTCGTCGACGAGGAATTCGGTGATCACGCTGTGGTTGTCCGCCGGGCGGGCGGAGCCCGGGGCGAACAGCGGGACGGTGCGGGTGCCGGCGATCGCGAGGGTGGCGCCCGCGGTCTTGAGTTCGGCGAAGTCCTCGGTGGCCCACGTCGCCTGCGCCCCGGTGGCCCGTTCGTAGAACTCGACGAGGCGCGCTACGTCGCTGGTGATGATGCGGATCGAGACGAATTCCATGGGGATCTCCTTGGCTCTGCTGAAGGCGTGCACGTCGCAGGCTAGGAGAAATAGTGGACAGAATCGGTCCTCTTTCAGCCCGGCATTCGCGCTATGTTGTGCGCATGTCCCGACCCACCGGCCGCGTGCTGACACTCCTGGAGCTGCTGCAGTCCGGCGGCACCCGTACGGTCGCGGAACTCGCCGACCGGCTCGGCGTCGAAGGGCGCACCGTGCGGCGGTACGTGGACCAGCTGATCGATCTGGACGTGCCCGTGGAATCGGTGCGCGGCCGGTACGGCGGGTACCGGCTCGCCCCCGGGTACCGGCTGCCCCCGCTCATGCTCAGCGACGACGAGGCCCTGGCCGTGCTGCTCGGCCTGGTCGCCGGCCGCCGGGCCGGGCTGATGACGACGCACCGCACGGCGAACGAGACGGCATCGGCCAAGATCCGACGGGTGCTGCCCAGGCACACCGCCCGCCGGCTCGACGCACTCCTGGATTCCCTCGCCTTCACGGACCAGCCGGGCGATTCGGACACCCCGGACGCCGACGTCCTGCTCACCCTCGCCGATGCGGTCAGCAACCGCCGCCCGGTGTCGATCCGTTACACCGACCGCGACGGACGGCGCAGCGAGCGCACGCTGCACGCGTACGGGATCGTCAACCATGCGGGCCGGTGGTACGTCACGGGCACGGACGTCCGGATCGGCGAGGACCGGACCTTCCGGCTCGACCGCATCGCGGACGCGCGGACCCTGCCCGGTGCGTTCGAAGCGCCGCCGGGTCCCGATCCGGCACAGCGGGTGCTGTCGGGGTTCGCCACGGCCGAGTACCGGCACGAGGTGACCTTGCGGATCCACGGGACGGTCGAGCAGATCCGCGCCCGTCTTCCCGCCAGCGTCGCGACCCTGGCGGAGTACGGGCCCGCGGCGGGCGAGGACCCGGCAACCGAGCGCTGGCTGCGCGTCGAGCTGCGGGCGGAGCGGCTCGACTGGCTGCCGCCGGCACTCGCCGCACTCGACCGGCCGTTCGTCATCGAGCGCCCGGATGAACTACGCGACCTCGTCGTCGAGTTCGCCGATCGCCTCGCGTCCCGTGCCCGCGCCGAGCACGAGGTCGGGCGGGCTCCCGCTCCCTGATCCCGCTCCCTGATCCGATTCGGGCAGGCCGTGTGCGCGGGCGGTCGGCTAGCGGTCGGCTCCATTCACGCAGCCGTCGAAGATCACGGGCCGCCGCGCGGCGAACCAGGGGGAGATCAGCCGATGCCGAGCGCCGGCGACCAGCCGGACGACGGCCGTCCCGCAGCAGAGCGGTCCCGCACCGGCAGCGGACCTGAAGGCCGAACTCGCCCGGATGCTCCCGGCACTGGCGGCGCTGCGGACCGCCTCCGACGGCACCAGCGCCCCGTCGCAGAGTTCAGGAAGTCGTCCGCGCGTCGGGCTGTCCGGGGTTCCCCGCCTCCTGTCCGGCCGTCGGGGATGGGTCGGCGGGCTGCGTGCCCTGGCGCCGTGGCCGTCGGGGGCCGGCGAGGGTGCGATTGTCCGCGTAGTGCCAGATGTCCGCCCGGCGGTACCGGCGGCGCATGAACCCACTGGGGAGTTGTTCCGCCTGGGCCGGCTGGGGCCAATTCCGCGGGGGCTTCTTGGGGTAGTGGGTGATGCTGGTGGGCTCGACGCCGAGGATGCGGGCGGCCTGGGAGAGGGTGACGAGGTCGTCGGGGTTGCCGGAGCGGTCGACGTCGAGTTCCCTGCGCTGGGCCCGCCGGCGGTAGTCGGCGTACCACGCGTCCCATTCCTCGGCGTCCCAGTAGGTCGTCTTCCGTATGGTCTTGACCGGTTCGGGGTGGCCGTTCTCCTCGCGCAGGGACCACATCCGGTCGAGGGTCCCCCGGGCCAGACCGTGCCTGGCAGCCAGCTCGGCGCGTGATTCCAGGTCTCGGGTGTCGCCCCGCTCCCGGTACCAGCGGTCCCACTCCTCGCGGTCCCAGACCAGTTCGCGGCCGACCGTGCCGACGGCCTCGGGGTGACCGGTCAGGCTGCGGTTGCGGTGCCACTTCTCCAACGGGGACAGGGTCATCCCGTACCTGTCCATCAGATCGCGCCGTGTGTAGACCTCACGGCCGTCCAGCGTCGTCACACCGTGCTCCTGGTTGCTCCGGGCCGGGCGCACCTGATGGCTCGGGGCGCCCGCGATGGGCTGCGTCGTTCCTGGAAGGGCTGCAAGGGCCTTCGGTCGGGAGGCGCACCGTGCGGGTCGGTGGCCTGCCGGCGTACTCCCACCGGCGCCGCCCGCTTCCCTCCCCGACATGAAGCCATTCGCCGTATCGAATACTGCCTGATTCCGCGGCGGTTCTCCAGACCCGAGTGGACGGGCGACGACAACCAGGCCTTCCTGCCCCGCCCTACGGTGTTCGACATCTCTGACGGTGGGACAGGGCCTCACGTCCGGCGAGGAGTCGCCGCCCTGAGCAGCGGCGAGGACCGTGGGCGGGATGATCCGCCTCCGGCGGGGAAGGGACCGGCCATGGACACCACCGGCATCCCCGCACCGATCTCCCTCGTCACCGGCGCCAACCGCGGCATCGGCCGCGAAACCGCACGCCAACTCGCCGAACTCGGGCACACCGTGCTGCTCTGCGCCCGCGACCCGAAGGCCGCCGAGGACGCCGCCGCCGACCTCTCCCACAGCCCCGGCGGGCGCGGCACCGTCCTGCCCCGCACCCTCGACGTCACCGACGCAGCCGGCGTCCGCGAACTCGCCCGCTCCGTCGAGGCCGAGTTCGGCCGCCTCGACGTCCTGATCAACAACGCCGCGACCAACTACGACACCGGGCGCCGCGCCGTCTCCGTCGACCTCGACGAGGTCCGCCGCACGATGGAGACCAACCTGTACGGCGCGTGGCAGGTGGCCCAGGCGTTCGTTCCGCTGCTCCGTCGCTCCGCCCACCCGCGGATCGTCAACGTCTCCAGCGAGAGCGGCTCGCTCGCCGCGATGGGCGGCGGGACCCCGTCGTACAGCCTCTCCAAGGCGGCTCTCAACGCCCTCACCCGCACCCTCGCCGGAGAACTCCGCACCGACGGCGTCCTGGTCAACGCGGTCTGCCCCGGCTGGGTCGCCACCGACATGGGCGGCGCGGGCGGCGCTCCTGTCGCCACCGGCGCCGCCAGTGTCCTCTGGGCCGCGACCCTCCCGGACAACGGCCCCACCGGCGGCTTCTTCCGGCACGGCCGCCCCCTCGCCTGGTGAACCCCGCCCGCCCGGCGTCCCACGATGCGGTCGCGCGGGCCCGAGGCCCGGAAACCGTGGCAGCCGTGGCAGCTGTCACAGCTGCGGCAGTTCCGGCAGCTCCGGAAGTTGCCGGACCTCGCCCGTGCCCAGCTCGACCGTGAACCGGGCCCGCATCGGGCCGTCGCCCCGGCGGGAGAGGAGGGTGAGTTCGCCGACCCGTGCCGAGGTGGTGCCCAGGAGGGCGGCCAGTCGGGGCGCGAGCCGGCGAGGGTCCCGGGTCCGCCCCAGGGACAGGTGGGGTGTGAAGTCGCCCGCCCGTCCCCGGCAGCGGGGGAAGCGCTCCACCAGCGAGCCGTGGAGCGCCTGCCACGGGCCGGAGCCGTCGCCCGCCGGGTCGAGCCAGACCGTGGCGTCGTGGCGGTGGCGGAAATGACGTACTCCGTGCAGGCGCGCGGTGAACGGTTCGTGCTCGGCCGAGGCGGCGCCCAGCAGCGGGAGCGCGGGCCCGAAGTCCGCCTCCGGGACGAAACCGAACAGCACGTTGACGTGCGGCGGCCACCGGCGGATCTGCGGATCGTGCTCCTCCCGGATCCGCTGGACGGCCTGCCACAGGTCCGTCGGCGGCAACCAGGCGAGCGCCGTCCGGGGCGTCGGTCCCACGTCCAGGACGCCCGGCACCTCGATCGGGTGTCCGTCCACCCCTCCATGGTCACCCCTCCATGGTCACCGCTCCTGCGGGCCCGCGACCACCGTCTCGACCCACGGACGGGATCCCGACAACCGGTCGGGGTCAGTTCTCGGCGAGGATGTGGGACAGCTTCCCTTCGAAGTCGACGTGACGGTCTTCGGTGCCGGGCGGCACCGCGGCCTCAGTCCGCTTGAGGAACGACCGGAGCGCCCGGGCCGGGGCCTCCAGCAGGGCTTCTCCTTCCGGCGGGCTCAGCGCGATGCAGACCACCCCCTGCCCGTGGCTGCGTGACGGCCACACCCGGACGGCGCCGGTACCGGCGGGTCGCTGCAGCCCCTCCGCGAGGAGATCCCGGGCGAACACCCACTCCACGGTCTCGTCGGCGCCCGTGTGGAACGTGGCGTGCACGGCGTAGGGGTCGGCGGTGTCGTAGCGCAGGCCCGCGGGGACGGGAAGTGAGGACTTGTCGGACACGATGAGGCGCAGGTGCAGCTCGCAGCTGACCGTGGTGTTCATGAGCGGCACGTCCCGTGGAGCTGCCGAAGGACGTCGTGGCGCGCGCTTCGCCCAGACCGGCTTTCCGATCCCCGCTCGGTCACCCGGAGCGGAGGACTCCTCGACGTGCCGGCTTCCGGAACCGGCCGCCGCTTCCCCGGCCGCCGCATGGACCCGCTCGACGGTCGACGGCGGCAAAGGTCTGGCGAGAGCGGCTCGGACCTCGGGGGCGCCCAGGCTGGAGGCCTCCAGGAGCGCCGCGAACTCGTCGTCGCCGTAGTCGTCCGACACGTTGTGGTCGGTTCCCCCGGACACGCCGCCGCGTTCGGTCATCGGACTCCCCCTTCCCCGAGTTCGAGCGTGCGGACCATGTCCCGCCAGTGACGACGTGCGCGGCTCAGTCGGCGCTCGACGGCTTTGGCCGAAGGGAGGCCGACTCGTTGGGCGACCTCTTCGTGGGTGTAGCCCAGGGACAGCCAGGCGATGATCTCTCGCATCTGCGGATCCGTGACGGCGGGAAGAATGCGCTGCAGTTCGTCGCGGGTGGCGGCGGCCTGATGGGGGTCGACCGCCCGCTGATCGGGAATCCCGGCGATCTCCTCGTCCTGGTCGGCCGGTGCGAGGCTCGCCCGCAGGGCCTGGCCTTGGACCCACTCGCGGTGCCACCGGCCGTAGACCTGCGGAAAGACGCGGATGACGGCATTCATGTAGTAGGTCGTCAAGGATGCGCCACCGTCCGGCTTCCACGTGCCACGAACCAGGCCGCGCTCCTTGAACAGGACGAACCCGGCGACGGCGGACTCCTCGGAGACCTGCTGCCGTTCCTCCCTGCACCACCCGGTCACGATCTTGTTGGCCGGCACCGGCCTCCCGGAAGCCTTCGCCAGGCGGAAGATCTCGCCGGAGAAGGTCCAGGAACCCATGACCTGGACGCCGTACTGCATCAGCTTCTCGGCGTAGCTCTCGAAGCGGGGGCCGGCGAAACCGTGCGCGCGGAAGTAGCGGACGAGTCCGGCGTCGGCCTGTCGGCGCCGGGCCCGGGCCCGGTCGTCCTCCAGGAGTGCCGCATCGGGCAGAGCGCTCTCCAGGTCTGCCGCCTGTGCGGCGGTCATGCCGCCGAGGGTGTCCGGGGCGGGCCCCTCGGCGCCTTCGCCGTCCGGAAGTTCGGCGGCAGGGTCCTCACATGACACACCGACTCCCACGTGTTCTTGCCGTCGAGGCGAGACGCGTTGCCTCGCAGGAGGGGTATTAGGTGCCGCCCCGGGGCTTCCCCCCTTGCCGACCGAGACTTTCCCCTTGTGATCCGGGTCACACATCGAGGTCGGGGGGTGATCGTGCGGCAGCCTCCTACAGCTCCTTCGAGGCCGCCCGAGGGGACGGCCGCACCGGACACCGCAAGGAGCGCCCGTGAACACCCCCAGCACCGAAGCCCGCCCCCGCCTCCAGCCCCGCCCTCAGCCCCGCCCTCACCTCCGCCCTCGTCTCCGGACGCGGGACGCCTCCGCCGGCCGGCGGCTGCCGCGGCCCGACCTGCGGTGGGCGCCGGTCTCCCCCATCGCAACCGCGGCACTGATCGGCTCCAGGGCCCCGCACGACCACTACCTGATCGCCGCCGTTGTCCTGCTCACCATCACCGCCCAGGTCTGCGACACACTCAGGGCCATCCACGCCGTCAGGCCCGATGCCTGACCCCAACGGCCGCAGGATGCCGAGCAGTTGTACGGAGCGTTGCCCGCCGGCACGGCCGGGTCAAGGCCGGGTCCGCGTCCCCGACAGCCGTCCCGCACTCCGGTCGGCGGGTGTCCACGCCTCGATCGGACCGGTCCGAGGACTTGATCATGACGGGTGGTCGGGGACAGGATCTCCCCCGGTTGGATCACAACGGGGGGAGCCGAGATGCCGGACCGGTCGGTCAGTCATGGGCTGAGACAGCGCCACATCGCCATGATCGCGTTGGGCGGTGCGATCGGAGCCGGGCTGTTCGTCGGCTCCGGTGTCGGGATCGCCGCGGCGGGGCCCGGGATCGTGGTGTCGTACGCGGTGGCCGGGGTTCTCACGGTGCTGGTCATGCGGATGCTCGGGGAGATGTCCGCCGCCCACCCCGGCTCCGGGTCGTTCTCCGCGCACGCCACCCGCGCCTGGGGGCCGTGGGCCGGGCTGCTGGCCGGCTGGATGTACTGGGCGCTGCTGGTGGTGAGCGTGGCCGCGGAGGCGATCGGGGCGTCCCGGATCGTGGCGGGATGGCTGCCGCAGGTGCCGGCCTGGGTGTGGGTGGCGGCGTTCATGGCGCTGTTCACCGGGACGAACCTGGCGGGTGTGCGGCACTTCGGTGAGCTGGAGTTCTGGTTCGCCGGGGTGAAGGTCGCCTCGATCTGCGCGTTCATCCTGCTCGGCGCCGCTGCCGCGCTCACCGGCCGGACACCTGCCACGGAGAACCTGACCGCGCACGGCGGCCTGCTGCCGCACGGCTGGCACGGGGTCGCGGTGGGCACCATCGCGGCGGTGTTCGCGTACGGCGGGCTGGAGACGGTGACCATCGCCGCCGCCGAGTGCGAGGACCCGGTGGGCGCGGTACGCCGGGCGGTGCGCACGGTGCTGTGGCGGGTGGCGCTGTTCTACATCGGCTCGATGGCGGTGATCGTCGCCGTGGTGCCGTGGGACGACCCCGCGGTCGCCGACGGCCCGTACGCGGCGGCGATCGGCCGGATCGGGGTGCCGGGCGCGGCGCAGCTGATGAACGCCGTCGTGCTGGTGGCCCTGCTGTCGGCGATGAACGCCAACATCTACGGCTCCTCGCGGATGCTGCACGCCCTCGCCGCCCGCGGCGACGCCCCGCGTCTGCTGACCCGCGGCGGCCGGCCGGCCGAACGCGGCGGCGGCTCGGCCGACGCGCCCGGCGCCTCCACCGCCCCGACCGGCACCGGCCGCGCCGTGCTCGCCTCGGCCGCGTTCGGCTTCTCGTCGGTGGTGCTCAGCCTGGTGTGGCCGCGGACCGTCTTCCCGTTCCTGCTGAACTCGATCGGAGCGGCGATCCTGGTGGTCTGGATCCTGATCGCCGCCTCCCACCTACGGCTTCACGGCCGGCAGCGGCACACGGACGCGCGGGATCGGCACGGGCCGGAGCAGGAGTGCGAGCCTCAGCAGGAGTGCGGGCCGGAGCAGGAGCACGGGCCGCAGCCGGTGGCCCCGATGCGGGGCTTCCCTTACCTGGGCGGCTGCCTGGCGCTCGCGGCGATGGCCGGGGTGCTGGTGTTCATGCTGGTCGACCCGGGCAGCCGCAGCCAGGTGCTCTGCACCGGCGCGTGGACGGCGGTGCTGCTGCTGGTGGCCGGGCTGCGGCGGCGCCGTCGCCGGCCGGACGCCGGTCCGGCCGCGGTACCGACGGCTGCTGCTCCGACCGTGACGGGCGCCCCGACCGTGACGGGCGCTCCGGCCGCCGGGCCCGCCGTCGCCGTGGTCACTGCTCCCGTGCGTACCGCGCCAGGAACAGGTCGACCCCGGAGATGATCATCCGGTGCATCTCGGCCTCGTCCAGTTCGGCTTCCGGGCTGAACGTCCGCACCAGCTGCGGCACGCCCACGGTGCAGGCGACCAGCTGCTGCACGGCCAGCGCCGGGTCCTCCACCGCGAGCACTCCGCGGCGGTCCAGTTCGGCGAAGGCCTCGACCAGCGGGCCGTTGTTCATGTCGTAGCTGACCCGGTACCAGAGCTGGCCGAGCTGCGGGAAGCGGTCGATCTCGCCGATCACCAGTCGGCGCAGCGACATGATGTCGGGGCGCAGCAGGATGCGGGTCCAGTCGAGGGTGAGCGTGATCAGCGCGGAGCGCAGGTCGTCGGCCTCGGCGATGGTGGAGTTCCACGGCTTGAGGTCTTCGTAGGTGGTGGGCAGTATGCCGCCGATCACCGCGAGGAAGAGCCGTTCCTTGTTCCCGAAGTGCTTGTAGATGGTTGCCTTCGAGACGCCGGACCGCGCGGTGATGGCGTCCATCGAGGCGGCGGAGTAGCCCTCCTTGAGGAATTCGGCCAGCGCGGCGTCGATGATCGCCTGCCGGCGCCGCTGGGCGGCGTCGACCGGGCTCGGGATGATCGGGATGCCGAACTCGTCGATCGGCTGGGGGCTGTCGGCGGCCATCGGGGCGCTCCTCGGGGTACTCGGGGGAGACGGTACGGGCCAGTATAGGAAACTGAACGGTTCGGTCCTACGCCTGACGCCTGACGCCCGGCGCCCGGCCCGGACGCGAGCCGGCCGGCGCTCCGGCCGACGCTCCGGCCGGCGTGCGGGAGAACCGGCAGCACCCGGCCGGCATCCGGCCGGCCCCGGCGGCCCGGCGGCGCGCCCGGTCAGTGCACCGGCGAGGCGGACTACGGGCCCAGCCCTGCGATCCGCTCGCCGAGCGCCGCCAGCTGCGGACCGAGCGCCGCGCCGAGCAGGAACACCAGGTTGAACAGCCCGATGGCCTCCGGCCGCCGCTGCGGCGCCACGGCCTCGGCGGCGACTCCGGTCAGGATTCCCTGGCCGCCGGCGTTGACGCAGGCGCTGGCCCCGGCGCCGAGCAGCACCAGCGGTGCCCAGGGGCCGAGCGCAGCGAGCGCGAGTGCGGCGAACGAGACGCCGAGCAGCAGGCCGGTGGTCCGCTGCAGGCCCAGCCGGGGCGCGGCGCGCACCAGTGACCAGGAGAGCAGTGCACCGGTCAGGGTGGCGAGCGAGCCGACGGCGCCGGTCCCGACGACGCTCCATCCGGTCAGCGCGGCAGCCCGCCGAGGTGCGGCGTACACCAGGCCGAAGTTGACGGTCGCCAGGACCAGCATCACCGCCGCGACGGCCCGGAACCGCCGCACCGCCAAGGCGTCCAGGCCCAGGAACGGGCGCCACGCCGCCCCCGCCCCCGCCTCCGCGCGCTGCGCCGGCCCCGGCTCCGGCTCCGGTCCGCCGCACCCGCGCAGGGCGGCCGGCAGCGCCGCCAGGGTCAGCACCGGCAGCACCAGGCAGGCCCGCCAGCCCAGCCCGGCCGCCACCGCCGCGCCGATGAACAGCCCGGCGGTACCGCCCGCCGCGCTGCCGATCGCGACGACCCCGGAGGCTCGTCCGTCCGGTTGGCGCGCGGCCAGCTGGAAGGCGGCCACGTTGAACCCGGCCGCTCCGACCGCCATCACAGCGCGCCCGGCGACCAGCGGGCCGAGGGCCGCCCCCGCGGCGAGCGTGACCAGCACGCCGAGCAGCAGCGCCCCCGCGGAGGCGAGCAGCAGCGCCCGGGGGCCGCGCCGCCCGGCAGTGCCGGTGAGCAGGGGGGTGCCGAGCATCATGCCGAGCCCGTAGGCACTCATCAGCCAGGCGGCGGAGTCGAGGCCGACGTGCACCTCCCGCGCGATGGCGGGCAGGACGAGGCTCGGACCGGAGAGCCCGGCCGCCCCCGGGGCGGCGACCGCCGCGAGCAGCAGGCCGGTCCGGAGCGACCCCCGTACGCCCCGGCCGGCGCTGCCCGCCGACGGCTCCACCGGGAGCGTGCCCGCCCCGGCCGCCGTGTTCGGCTCTCCCGGACTCATTCCGGGATCCTCCCGAACTTTCCGTTCGAGAAGTCGAGTTGGGCCTGCCGCAGCTCGGCCGCGGTGTTCATCACGAACGGGCCGCCGCGGGCCACCGGCTCGCCGATCGGCTCGCCGGCCAGGACCAGCACCTCGGCCGGGCCGTCCGGCGCGGCGACGGCGATCCGCTCGCCGTCGTACGCCAGCACCGCGAGTTGACCGTCCGCCAGCGGCGCGTCGGGCAGTTCGACGGCGCCGGAGAGCACGTAGACGGCGGCGTTGTGGCCGACCGGCGCGGTGAACTCGACCTGCCCGCCGGCGGGCAGCACGGCGTGCGCGAGCAGGACCGGCACGTGGGTCTCGAAGGGTCCGGCCACGCCGTGGCTGCGGCCCGCGATCACCTTGACCCGGCTGCCGTCCTCGGTGTGCACCACCGGGATGGTGTCGGGCCCCTGGTTCTGGCTGCGGGCCGGGAGGTCCTTCAGCCGGGCGGGCAGGTTCACCCAGATCTGGAGCATGTGCTGGCGACCGCCGTGGGCGAGCAGTTCGGCGGTCGGCTCGTTGGAGTGGACGATGCCGGCGCCGGCAGTGAGCCATTCGACCTCGCCGGCGACGCTGGTGCCGCGCCGACCGGTCGAGTCGGCCCAGTCCATCGAGCCCTCGATGAGGTAGGAGACCGCCTCGAAACCGCGGTGCGGGTGGGCGGGGGCACCCTTGG
Source organism: Kitasatospora sp. NPDC096140 (assembly GCF_040303045.1). Lineage (NCBI taxonomy): Bacteria > Bacillati > Actinomycetota > Actinomycetes > Kitasatosporales > Streptomycetaceae > Kitasatospora > Kitasatospora sp. NPDC096140. The sequence continues at coordinate 70,405 of NZ_JBEOUW010000029.1, read as the reverse complement.
CCTCCCCGGGGGCGAGCAGTAGCGGACCGGTCTGGTCGACCATCAGGAACGGGTCGAGCATCGGGAGTTCGGCCACCGGGAACGGGCGGCGGACGGGGAAGCCGGCGCCCTCGAAGGTGTGCACGGGATCGATGACGGTGGCGGTCGAACGGACGGGGGCGGCCTGGGCCGCGGCGAGCTGAGTCGTCGTCATGCCGGAACTGAACTACACGATTCAGTTCATAGTCAAGACTGAACCGTATGGTTGACGCATTGAACTGAACGGTTTAGATTCCTCGGCGTCGGAACGACCGCCGGCCCCGCAGCCGACCCGCACCGGGCAGGCCGCCACCCGCACCCCTGCGCACCCACCGCACCCACCACACCCACCAGCAAAGGAACGCCACCATGACCGCGTCCAAGGTCTTCGCCATCTCCGGCTCGCTGCGCGCCGACTCCCACAACACCGCACTGCTGCGCGCCGCCCGGAAGTTCAACCCGGCCGGCATGGAGATCGAGATCTACGACGGCCTGCGCGACATCCCGCCGTACGACTACGACCTCGACCATCCCGGCCTGCGCCCGGCCGTCGTCGAGGAGCTGCGCCGCAAGGTGCTCGACGCGGACGGACTGCTGATCGCCACCCCCGAGTTCAACTACTCGATCCCCGGCGTCCTGAAGAACGCCCTGGACTGGCTGAGCACCGACTGGAGCAAGACCGAGGGCCTGCCGCTGCACCGCAAGCCCACCGCGATCATGGGCGCCGCACCCACCAACTTCGGCTCGGTCCGCGCCCAGCTGGCGCTGCGCCAGGTCTTCGTCTGGACCGACAGCGACGTCGTGGTCAAGCCCGAGCTGGTGGCCTTCCGCTCGCACGAGCGCTTCGACGGCGAGGGCGAGCTGATCGACGAGGGCACCGTCGGCATCCTCAAGGACCTGCTCACCGCCCTCCAGGGCAAGATCGACGCCGCCCGCTCCTGACGCCCGACGCCTGACGTCCGACGCCGTCGGTCCCACCGACACCTGACGCGGTCCCCGGGCCACCCGCCCGACTGCCCGGCCCCGCCCGGCACCACAACGCACCGCACCACATCGCACCCCGATGCCCGCCGCCCCCACGCGGCTCGAAGCCCCGCCGAACCCGGCGGGGCTTCGCCACACCTGCGGTGCCCGCCCCCACGAACACCCGACCACCTCCGGCGATCCGCGCCCGCTCGTGGCGCCCGACGGTGTTGTTCGACAGGATGTTCCGGTGACGAACCTGACCCGGATCTGGACGACGACCCGCACCAACTTCCGCGCGGCCGACCGGGTCGAGCGGTGGACCGCACGCGCTGCCTGGGCGATGCTGACCGCCACGGCCTGGCTGGCCGTGATGTTCACGACGGTCTGGGGAGCCATGGTCGCCGGGGTCCCCACCGATGTCGTGGGATGGCTGGCCATCTTCCTGTCGCTCGCTGTCCCCCTCGTCTCCTGGATCGCCATCACCTCCGAGCCCGACGGACGTCCCGGTGCACCGGCGTTGACGGTCGTCCTCCTGCTGGCGGCGACCGTGCTCGTCATCACCTTCATCTGAGTCGACGCAGGTCAGCCGCCCGGCCCGCGCGCCCCGGCACTGGTCGACTCACAGCGCGCGAAGGCCTCGTGGCGGGCCGCTGTACGGGATCATCCGGCCCGCCCCACACGCCGCGGCCCGGCCGATGCGGAGAGGCGATCCTCCCGGCGGCCGCCCCGTCGGCGGCCACGCCGCCGGCGGGGTGATCACGAAGCCGGTCTCACAGTCCCTTGTAGGTGAACTCGGCCGCCGGGCCGGTCGGGGACGAGTAGCCGTTCGACAGCACGGTGACGTCGATGGTGCTGGGCTTGCCGATGCCGATGGTCGGGGCGGGCACGGTGGCGACGAGCTCGCTGGGCGCGCCAGTGCGCTTGACCTGGACGGACGGGGAGGGGTTCGTACCGAAGAAGACCTTCGCGTCGGAGCCGAAGTTGACGCCGGTGATGGTGACGGAGTCGCCCTTGCGGCCGCTGTCCGCGCTCAGGCCGGTGACGATCACCGGGGCGGGGCCGCCGTAGGCGAAGCGGCCGAAGGGGACCGCCGGCGAGGTCCCGAGGTCGTTGGTGACCCGGACGTCGACCACGCCGACACCGGGAGGTGCGGGGACGGTGACCGCGGTGCCGTCGCCGCTGACGACCGGGTCCTGGCACGGGACCGTGCCGAAGTCGACCGCCGTGCCCGGGCCGAAGCCGGTACCGGCGACGACGACCGCGCTGCCGCCCTCGCCGACATTGGCGGAAATGGCCCGCACCACCGGGCCCGGCAGCACGTCGGGGGCACCGAGCAGGCCCAGGTAGGTGGAGTTGGCGTGCTGGAAGGCGACCTGGCCCATGAAGTCCTGCAGCGACTTCTTGACCATGACCGGGTCGTAGTCGCTCTGGTAGTCCGGGTGCAGCGGGTTGGCGTTGCCCGGCTGGGTGTAGCCGTGGGGGCCGGGCAGGGAGGCGATCGCCGTGATGACGGCGTCGACGTCGTCGTTCGCCGCCGGGCCGGGCGGATCCGGGTACCACTTCTTGGCGGCGTCGAGGTTCGTCCAGGCCTGCGGCACCAGGTCCCAGGTGTTGTAGTAGCGCTCGTTGGCGACCCAGCTCAGGGAGTCGACGTACGTCGCGAAGTCGGAACCCCCGGCGGTCGGGGCGGCGAAGGTGTAGAGACCGAACCGCGGGGTGACGTTCTGCCAGGTCTGCGCCTGCAGGTAGGGCGCGACCATGGTGGCGATGCAGCCGCCCAGACTGTGGCCGATCACGTAGACGGAGGGGGTCTGTGCGGCCCCCGCGAGGGCCTCGGCGAGCGCCTCCACCAGGGTGTTGCCCGCCGCGGTCATGGTGACGACCTGGTTGAACGCCTCCATCGCGCCCTTGGAGACGGACACCGGGGAGTGTGGCGAGCCGACGGCGGTGAACGGCACCACCGTGCCCACGTCGAGGTCCTCCAGCAGGTCGGTGACGTTGGCGACCGTGCCGCGCAGCACCACGGCGAACGCGTTGGCGGAACGGCTCGCGGCCAGGTACGCCATGTTCGCGTTGTCCGGGCTCAGCGCCAGCCACTGAAGGCTCCAGTCGCCCCCCGTCGCGAGCGAAGGCGCGGCCAACTGCCGGCCGACGCCCTGGAAGGCCCTGCTCTGCTGCTGCGCCGGCGTCTCGCCCGACGGACGCGGGGTGGCCGCGGTCGCCGCGATCGCCGCCAGTGTCATGGCCACTTGGGGCATGGTTGCCGTGCTCTGTTCCGTCGGCATGCGTACTCCCTGGGAACGGAATGCCTCACCGGTCGGGGAGGCTCCATCTGGTTTCCGCCGCGAGCGCCTGACGATGTGCCCGGACACGGGACGTCATTCCATCGGGCGCGTACCGTCGCCCGGAACGAGGCGCGGGTGCGCACGCCGATCACCACCCGGTCACCACCTGATCACCGTCCGCGACATCCGGATGCCGCACCGCGCCCTCGGGCTCGCAGGCCGGGCACCGGGATCGGGTCAGTCCGTGGTCGGCCAGTCCCAGCCGAGCTGGACGAACATGCCGAGGCGGTCGCTCACGGCGCGGATCTCGACGATCCGGCCGGCGCGGACGGTGAAGATCCAGATCTGCTCGACGTCGCAGCGGCGGTTGGTCGGCTCGGGCATCCGGGCGTGGTAGCCCGTGTGCACACCGGCCACCCGCAGCCGGGCGACGACCTCGTCGTCCTCGGCGATGAGCTGCTCGATGTGGAAGCCGTCGCCCTCGGCCTCGGTGCTGAAGGCGGCCAGCTGGAGGCGGAAGCCCTCGATGGCGGCGCCGGGGGCGTCCTCCTCACCAAAGATGATCTTGTTGTGGTCGATGACCGACGGGGAGAGCAGCTGCACCCAGCCCTCACCGGAGCGGTCGTTGAGCGCGGCGACGAAGTCGCGGATGACCTGCTTGTTGGCGGTGGTCGTGGTGGTCGACATGGTGATTCCCCCTGTGGCGGCTTGTTTCTTACGCGGTAAGTTTCGCTGGGAACGAGTGTTCTCTTATGCTGTAAGAAAGTCAAGCCCGTACGGGGAGGTGGAGGAGCGGATGACGGAAACTGCGGAGACGGCGGAGCGTCAGACGCCCAGGCGCGGCCGGGGCGAGCGGGTCGGGCTGAGCAGGCAGCAGGTCCTCGACGCGGCGCTCGGCCTGGTCGACCGGGACGGGCTCAAGGGCCTGACGATGCGCTCGCTCGGCCAGGAGCTGGGCGTGGAGGCGATGACCCTCTACCATTACGTGCCCAACAAGGACGCCCTGCTGGACGGCCTGGTGGAGCAGGTGTTCACGGCGGCGACACCCGCCCTGGACGGCTCGGCCGACTGGCGCACGGCCCTGCACGCGTACGCCACCGCCCTGCGCGAGGGCCTGCTACGGCACCCGGCCGTGCTGCCGCTCGCCACCTCCCGGCCCGCCGTCACCCCGGCCACCCTCGACGACCTCGAAGCCCTGCTGCACCTGCTCACGGCCGGCGGCTTCCCGCTCGGCCGCGCCCTGCACGCGCTCAACTCCCTTGCCGTGTTCGTGATCGGCCACGCGACGGCGGAGGCCCGGATCGTGGTCGGAGCCGAGGAGGCCGGTGGCGCCGACTGGCTGGCCGCGCTCGATGCGGAGCGGTACCCGCTGCTGATCCGCGCCGCGACCGAGGGGACCGGCACGGACGACGCCGAACGGTTCGCCTTCGCACTCGACGCCCTGCTGCTCGGCTTCGACGCGCTGCGCTCGGGCTGAGGCGCAGGCAGAGGCACGACCGGCGCCACCGGAGCGCCGTCCGGGCCGTCCATCCCTCCGGGCGGGTCGGGGATATCAGGGGCCGGCGCGGGTCATCGGCCGGGGCGCAGCTCCCGTTCGGCGACCTGCCGGAAGCCGTGCGGCGGGCGGCCGGTGACGCGTCGGACGGTGTCGGTGGTCCGGTCCTCGGCCCCCTCCGCGATGGCCCGGTCCATGTCGGCGAGCAACCCGGCGAACTCCGCCGGCATCAGGGCGGCGAGGCGGTCGCGCAGTTCCTCGTGCGTCAGGCTGCGGTGGACCACCGGACGGCCGGTGACCTCCGCGGCGATCGCGGCGATGTCGTCGTGGGTGAGTGCGTCCGGGCCGGTCAGGATCAGGTCCGCGTTGGGCGCGGGGTCGTCGGTGAGGGCGTGCACGGCGACGGCGGCGATGTCATCGGCATCGACGAAGCCGATCCGGCCGGCCCCGGCCGCGGTGAGGATCGTGCCGTCCTCGCGGATACTGCGGGCGTGCAGGTGCTCGCCGGTGAAGTTCTGCATGAACCAGGAGGGGCGCAGCACCGCCCACTCGTCGAACAGCCCCGGCAGGGCCCGGTGGACGACGCCCACGGCCGGCCCGCCCTCGGGCACGGCCGAGGAGCTGAGGAGCACTGCGCGGCGCACCCCGGCGGTGCGGGCGCGGCGCAGGAAGGGCAGCATGACCGCGGCCGGGTCGGGCTCGCCGACGGGCGGGACGAGGTACACGCGCTCCGTTCCGGCCAGGGCGTCGTCGAAGGTGGCGGGGTCGTACCAGTCGAAGCGCACCGGCTCCGCACCGGCTGGTGCGGTCGCGGGCGCGGTGGCGGGTTCAGCGACGCGCCGGCTGGCCGCCCTGACGCGGTGTCCGGCGGCGAGCAGCAGCGCGGCCGTTCGGCTGCCGGTCGTGCCGGTGGCGCCGGTGACCAGGACGGTCCCGACGGCCGGGGCTGCGCCGGGGGTGCCGGCGGCCGGGGCGGTGGAGGCGTCCGTCATCAGGCAGCGCTCCCGGCGAAGTCCAGGCCCGGTTGCCGGACGGCGAGGGGGTTCCAGTAGTCGCGGTAGGAGGTGAACCGCCCGTCCCGGACGGTCACGACGGCGATGTAGGTCATGTCGAAGGGGCCTCCGGTCCGGACGAGCCGACCCACCCCGCGCATCTCCACGACGACGGTCGCGGGGTCGGTCGTCCGGTGGATCTGCACCTCCGGGAAGTCGTGCAGCTCGATGTGGTCGGGGTAGTCGCGCATGTAGGCGGCGACGGCCTCCTGTCCGTCCAGCCGCCGCGGCCACCCGGGCGGGGCGAACGGGAACTCCATGACGCCGTCCTCGGCCCACAGGCCGACCCAGCCGGGGACGTCCCCGGCCAACAGCAGCCGCAGGCCGTGGCGGAACAACTGCGCGGGCGAGGGGTTCTCGGGCATGGGCGCCTCGGGCGAGGGGTTCGCGGGCATGGGTGTCTCGGGCATACGTGTCTCCGTCCCGTACGATACGGACCAGCGGTCCGCTTCGATGAAAGATACGGACCGCCGGTCCGTATTGCAATCGGAGGTAGCCCGCCCATGCCCGAACCCGCGCCTGCACCTGCGTCTGCACCTGCGTCTGCACCCGATCCCGCCACGCCCGAACCCGCGGGTGCGCCCGGCACTCCGGGCGAACGGAAGCCCCGGAAGGACGCGGTCCGCAACCGGGTAGCCGCCCTCGCGGCCGCCGACACGCTCTTCGCCGCCTCCCGCAGCCCCGAGGACGTCACCATGTCCGACATCGCCGCCGAGGCCGGCGTCGGAAAGGGCACGCTCTTCCGCGCCTTCGGCGACCGCACCGGCCTGATCCGGGCGCTCTACGGGACGCGCCTGGCGCCGCTCATGGAGGCCGTCGAGCACGGCCCGCCGCCGCTGGGGCCCGCCACCCCGCCCCTGGAGCGCGTCCCGGCCCTGCTCGACGCCCTCCTGTGCTTCAAGTTCGACAACCGCCACCTCGCGCTGGCACTGGAGGGCACCGGAGCCGACAGCCCCTACCGGACGGAGCACTACGACCGGTGGCACGCCATGCTCCGGGACCTGCTGCTGCGGACCCCGGCCGCCGCCGGGAGCGACTTCACCGCCCACGCCCTCCTGGCGGCCACCCGCGCCGACCTGGTCGAGCACCTGGCCGGCGAGAAGCACACCTCCCGGGACGAACTCCGTTCCCAGCTCGCGGACTTCACCGGCCGCCTGCTCGGCACCGGCTCGCACCCGGGTACCGCGCCCAGGGAGTGACGACGCCCTGCCGCCCTCCCCCGGGCCTCCTTCCCGAACTCGACCCCCGGGACGGCATGGAGCAGGTGGGGCGCGGGCCGGCGGGCGGGTGAGTGAGCGAGAGGCTGTCGTCGTGATGGAACGGAAGGACTTCCGGACGCTCGTGCGTGGACATCGGCTTTCGGTGCACCGTCCGCTCGGCCCCGGGAGCTGTGCGGCCTCCCGGGGCCGACGGTCGCTCGCCGTCATCCGCGCCGAGGCGCGTGACAGCGAAACGAGTCGTTCAGGCGTCCACGTCAGTGGTCCTGATCACTCGTCGGCCCGATGCCCTTGGTCCTGGCCGGAGTTCCGTCCGGGGCGAACGGGTGGTGGAAGGTGAAGGCGTGCGGCGCGGAGCTGTGGTCGTGGAGGTGCTCCAGCCTGGAAACCCCGTCCCGCCAGGTGGGTATCGCGCCGTCGGAGACCCACCAGAAGACGTAGTTCGGGTGTCCCGACCGCTCGAACCAGTCGTAACGCCTGTTCAGCGCCTCGCGGTGCAGGCCGGTGTAGACGGCGTCGAGGGCGGAGCGCAGGTCGGTCCAGACCGAGAGGGTCGTGGCCAGGGCGGTGGTGTCCGCCGTGCGGCCCTTGTCGTACCAGGCCGGTACGGCGAACTCTCCCCAGGCACCCCAGTCCGCCTCGAAGAACTCTCCCGGGGCGCCGTCCGTCGCTTCGGCATGCCCGAGGTATCCGGGGTGCTGGGCGATCTTCCGGTAGACGACCTCGCCGACGTCGTAGAACTCGCGCGTGAGAGGTGCGGGATCGGCAAGGGGTGACTTCAGGACGCCGAACGTGTACAGAGCAAGATGGGACATGCGTCTCTCCCTGGTTGGGGCTGCCTGGCGTGGACCCGGTTCGGTGGCTTCCGCACGGAGCGAGGGTTCGTGGGGGCATGACGGACTCGGCCCGTCGCGGGCGACCCGGCCTGGAGGAACCCCCCGTGCGCCGCGGGCGGCCACCGACGGCGAGGTGAAGGTAGCCGCCCCGGTGGGGTCCTGTCGAAGTTGCGTTTTCCTTGCTCAAGTGGCTTCTTGCACAGGCCATGGCGGGAACCGGCGGGGTGGCGCCGTCCCCCGCTCCGGGGCCCCGGGAGCCGCCGTGAACAACCGTCAGGTGCCACCCGTCGCCGAGATCGACCATGACATGGATAATCGATTATTGATCTGATCATCTATCATGTAGCCATGGCTCAGACGACCCAGACGACACACACCTCGCCCTCGCCGGGCAAGCAGATGCTCTCCGAGCAGGTCTACGCACACCTGCGGGACGCGATCATGCGCGGGGACCACGCCCCCGGTGACGCCCTCAAACCCCAGGAGCTCGCCAAGGAGCAGGGCGTGAGCCTGGCCGTCGTACGTGAGGCGCTCGTGCGGGTGGTCGGCGAGGGCCTCGCCGACCGGCTGCCCAACCGCGGCTTCGCCGTCCCGGCCTTCTCCGACCGCCGCTGGCAGGAGATCACGGAGGCCCGCCGGGCCATCGAACCGGTCATGCTGCGCATGTCCGTCGAACGCGGCGACGTGGACTGGGAAGCCCGCGTACGGGCCGCCCACCACCGTCTGGCCCGCACCCCGGCGTACGTGCCGGAGGAGGGCAAGCACTACAGCAGCGCCTGGGCCGAGGCCCACCGCCTCTTCCACCGCACCCTGCTGGAGGGGTGCGGCAACCTCGTCCTGCTGGAGACCTTCGACCGGCTGTGGACCGCGAGCGAGCTGGCCCGCCGCTGGTCGGCGCACCGCAACCCCGGCAGGGACGGCCTCCTGGAACATCGCCGCCTGGAGGAGGCGGCCCTCGCCCGAGACGCCGACACCGCAGCCGACGTCCTGACCCGGCACCTCAGCCGGACCGCGGCCGGACTGACCGACTGCCCCCACCACGAGCCCGCGGACGAAGCCTGATGCGCCTCGCCCACCCGGCCGCACCACCACACCCGATCCACCGACACCGGAGCCACCGCATGACTTCCTTCGAGACGCCTTCCTTCGAGGCGAGCACGGGCCGCCGCTGCCACAACGCCGTCAACCCCCTGCACGCATCGGTCTACTTCGCACCCGAGCCGCAGGACGAACTCGCAGCACTCGGGCTGGAACGCGGAGCCATGGTCTACCTCGCGAGCCGCGCGGCACCGCTCGGGGCCGTCGACGCGGGCACCGTCACCGCGACGTTCTACAACTTCAGCCACGAGCACGTACAGCGGTACATACCCGCCGCGTGGACGGTGACCACACCGGCGGAGGTGCTCGCGGCACGGCTGCGCGGCGCGGACCGGACGCTGCGGCGACTACTCGGGAAGGACGCCCTCGCGTCCGCGGAGATGACCGAGACGGCCGGACTGGCGCTGCACGCCACCGAAGCCTGCCGCCGGGAGGCCCGGCCGCTGTACGCCGCCAACGCCGGCCTCCCCGTACCCGAGGAACCGCACCTGGCGCTGTGGCACGCCGCGACACTGCTGCGCGAGCACCGGGGTGACGGTCACCTCGCCGCCCTGGCGGTCGCCGGCCTGTCCGGCATCGAGGCGCTGGTTCTGCACAACGCCACCGGTACGGCGCCGACTTCGGCACTGTTCATGCGGACCCGCGGATGGTCCGCGCAGCAGTGGGACGCCACCCGGGACCGGGTCCGCGAGCGCGGCCTGCTGGACGAGGAGGGCGACCTCACGCAGGCGGGCGCGACCCTGCGCGAGGAGACCGAGGCACTCACCGACCGCCTCGACGCCGCCCCGTACGACCACCTCGGCCCGGCCGCCACCGCACGCCTCACCGAACTGGCCGAGGGATTCTCCGGGGCCCTCAGGGCAGCGGGTGCCTTCCCCGCGGTGCACTTCGGCAGGGACTGAGAACGGGGGCCGGGAGCCGGGAGCCGGGTGCCCTCGCACCAGCCACGGCCCCCGGCCCCCTGGCCCCGACCCCGGCCGCATCGCGAGCGGCCGGGGCGTGAGCGGCCGCGTCGTGAGGGGTCGGGGCGAGGTGGCAGTCCCGGCTACTCGCTCGGGCGCTTTCCGTAGTAGGCGCTCACGGTCCTGGCCAGTTTCCGTTGGATCGTCCTGAGAGCCCTGAGGGTGTCCTCGTCGCCGAGCCCGGTGGTCGTTCGCCACTCGACGCCCGAGCCGACGAGGTCGCTGACGAAGACGATCTCCGCTGCCAGAAGGATCCGTGCCCACTCGACCGGTTCGAGGGGAGCATCACCGCCCAGGGCGTCGCGCAGGACACCGCACTGGTCGAGCAGGTCCCGCGCGTCCGCGAAGCCCATGCCGAAGGCGAGTTGGTCGCTGCACCGCGCCGGGCCGCCCCATTCGACGAGCGCTCGTCGCAGCAGGCGGACCTCGCCCTCGGCCAGCAGCTCGCTCGGCCTCACGGCCTGCTCGGACTTCATCTCGTCTCCCGTCGTACCTTCGCGTCGAGCGCCCGGTCCACCGACCACGCGGCACCGTGGCGGCGCGCGCCGAGGAACGGCTCAGGTGGGTGTGCGCTCCGCGAGCACGTTCCACAGTTCCTGTGTCGAGGCCCGGAGGACGTCCGGCAGGGCCGACTGGTCGGGCCCGTCGATCCAGCGCGCGAAGGCGACCTTGAACAGGGCGATCCCGGTCTCGGCGGCCAGCCGCGCGGCCGGCTCGGGGGTGCCGCGCTCGCGCAGTGCGTCGGTCATCGCGTCGGCGAGCCCGGCAAGCTTGATCAGTTCGCGTTCCCGCAGTTCCGCGTTGGCCGACACGATCGCGTCCCGCAGCCTGACCTGCTCGGAGTTCTCCTGGAGCCGGGCCGCCAGGGCTTCGACCGCCGCGCCCACCACATCCATCGCGGACGCCTCGGCGGGCGCGTCGGCGACGGACCGGGCCAGGAGCTCCTTCGCCATCTCCGTGCCGAAGAACAGCACTTCGCGCTTGTCCGCGTAGTGCCGGTAGAAGGTGCGCTCGGTCAGTCCGGCCCGTGCGGTGATCTCCCCGACGGTGGTCCGCTCGTACCCCTGCTCGGCGTAGAGCTCCAGTGCTGCCTGTGCCAGCCGGCCTCGCGCGTTCGGCTCCCATCGACCCATGCCGCGATCCTACGTGATGACAGGCCCTGTCATCACATGTAGTGTGATGACAGAACCTGTCATCACTCATCGGGAGGCACCACCATGCGGGTTTTCGTCACGGGCGCGTCAGGCTGGGTCGGCTCGGCCGTCGTCCCCGAACTCATCGGCGCGGGCCATGAGGTCCTCGGGCTCGCCAGGTCCGACAAGTCCGCCGCCGCCATCACCGCCGCCGGAGCCGAGGTGCTCCGCGGCGACCTGGACGACCTGGACGCCCTCAAGGCCGGGGCGACCGACTGCGACGCAGTCATCCACCTCGCGTTCATCCACGACTTCAGCCGGTTCGACGCCTCCGTGCAGACCGACGCCCGCGCCATCGAGACGCTGGCCGCCGCGCTGGAAGGCTCCGGCAAGCCCCTGGTCGTCACCGGCGGCACCACCGCGGTGCCCGGACGGGTCGCGACCGAGCACGACACCTCCGCCCCGGGCTCACCCGGCGCCGGCCGGGACGCGAACGCCAAGGCCGCCCTCGACTCGGCGACCCGCGGCGTCCGCCCCTCCGTCGTGCGACTGCCGCGGACCGTGCACGGCGAGGGCGACGGCGGTTTCATCGCCCAACTGGTCACGGCGGCCCGGGAGAAGGGCGTCTCCGGTTACGTCGGCGACGGGACCAGCCGCTGGCCCGCCGTGCACGTACGGGACACCGCCCGCCTGTACCGGCTCGCACTGGAGCAGGTCCCAGCCGGCTCGGTACTGCACGCCGTCGGCGACGAGGGCGTGCCGGTCCGGGAGATCGCCGAGACGATCGGCCGACACCTGGGCCTGCCGACGGCCTCCGTCCCCGCCGAGGACTTCGGCTTCCTGGGCCGGATCCTGGCCGTCGACCAGCCCGCCTCCAGCGCCCTCACCCGCGAACTGCTCGACTGGCGCCCGTCCGAGCCTGGCCTCGTCGAGGACCTCGACAAGGGCCACTACTTCCGCTGACCACGGCCGCCCCGCGCCGGGAACCCGGCGGCACGGGGCACCGGGTGGCGGGCGTGAGGCCCGAGAAGCCGATGGCCGACGCGGTGGCGCGGTGGCGCGGGGCACCGGAGCGCGGAGGGTGCGTGCGAGCCGAAGGTGAGTACGCGTACTCATGCGGTGACCGTCCGAACCGTCGGAGGATCATGGCGGGCCGTCCGACACGGCCCGCCGCCAGGCTCGCCCGCACCGACGAACGACTTCCACCTCGGCCGGGGGCGACCGTGATCCTCCCGGGGGACTCCCTTGCGCTCCGCATCCGCATCCGCATCCGCATCCGCACGCCGTTCCGTCGCCGTCCCGGCCACCGCCGCCCTGGCCCTCCTCCTGACCGCCTGCGGCCCCGACAACAGCGACACCTCCGCCGCGCGTCGCCCACCGCGCCCACCACATCCACCGCCACCGTGAGCCCGAGCACCGCATCGCCGTCGACGGCGGCCCCCGCGCTGCCCACCATCACCGCCGCACCGCCCACCGCCACCCCGACGGCCCCGAGCCGCTTCGCCGACGCCCTCCCGCCGTCCGCGACCGCGACCGGCACCTTCACCGACAGCGCGAAGGGCGACATCTCCCTCACCATCGGCCCCACCAGCGTGGTCAAGGGCGACATCGCCTACCTCGCGGCCTTCCTCAAGCCGGAGGACATGGCCGGCAAGACCCCGTACTACGTGCGCGTCACCTACACCCACACCGGTGGCAACGGGATCTACGAGCCCTACTTCAACCTGCGGCTGCGCGCCCTGGTCAGCGACACCGCCCAAGCCCGCAAGGTCGACCTGCTCAGCGCCTTCCCCAAGTGCGAGAGCGACGTCCCCCACGGCGGCAAGGACTTCGTCAAGGGCCAGAGCAACCACGAGTGCGCCATCTACCTCGCCCCGGCCGACAAGCCGCTGCAGTACGTCGTGTGGCTCGACAAGGACAACAAGCCCCTCGCCTGGAAGGCCAGTTGACCCGGCCCCGTCCGGGCAGGCGAGCCACAGGTCACGCCCGACAATTCGGAGGCGCACGGCGCCGTCCTGCTGACAGGATGGGCCGCATCGCCACCGGTGCGGTGAACGGGCGGAGAAGGCGGGAGAGACCTTGGCACGGCGCATCATCCGAACGGCATTGCTGTTACCGGCACTGATCGGCCTCACCGCGGCCTGCGCGGCGTCACCGCCGAGCCCGGCCGATGTCCGCGGCAGCGCTCCCGCAGCCGACGCCGCAGCGCCACCGTCCGCTGCCGCCCCGGCTGGTCCCGCACCCGCGTGGCGCACCCTCGGGCCGCTGTCCGCCGGGCAGTTGACCGATGTCCTGCTGTCGGCCGCAGACCTGCCGCCGGGCAGCACCATCGAGCCCGCCGACGTCCCACCCGCCGCAGAGCCGGACCCCCCGGCTGCGGCGGCGCTGCGGTTTCCGGCCTGCGCACCGGTCCTCACTGCCGTCTCCGAGCAGCCTGCGACCGCTGCCCGGCGTTGGTACGTCACGGGGGACAACACCCTCGCCAACCGCACGCTGGTGGACGTCGGCAGCTTCACGGACGGCCGGTCGAAGGAGCGCTTCGACGCGCTGGAAGCCGCCGCGTCCGGGGGCTGCACCGGTTTCCACCTGGACGGCGCCGGAGGCGGGATCGATCTGCGGGTCGAGCCGGTACCTGCTGGCACGTCGGAGGTGCCGGCGGTCGGCTTCCGCGTCGTCTCGCCCACCGGCGGGGTGACCTCGCGCGGCGGTTTCACCCGCGTCTACCTGTACGCAGCCGTCGGAGACAACCGGGTCCTGTTCCACACCGGCGACGACACCGCGCACCAACCTGCCTTGCGCACCGACCTGGTGACTGCCCAGATCCACCGACTCACCGCATCCGCAGCGACGGGCTGAACCCGTTCCGCACACGGCCACGCGTTCACTGACGTCCGGTCCGGGCAATGCGTGCGGATCCCGATCAGCAGTACTCAGCCGATTGTTGAGTACCTCCGCCCATGAGTCCGTGCCGACATCTTCCTATCGTGACCTGCATGGACACGAACTCGACCGCCACGACTCCTCCGGCCACGGCAGAGCAGCGGTGGGCGACCGGCTGCGGGATCGCGGTGGTCGTCCTCACCGCCCTCGCCGTCCTGGGAGCCGTGGCAGTGGGCCAGTTGGAGAAGAGCCTGACCGGGTACGGGCACCTCGAAGGCACTTCCGGAAGCGCGGCCGAGCCCCTCCGCCCCGGTCGGACCGTCCGCTACGACGACGACCTGACGGTCACCGTGGGCCCGGCGCACCGGGAGCCCGACGACGCCTACAGCTTCACCATCACCTACGACAACGGCACGGACGGGGAGCTGCGCCCGGGCGGGACGCCCCCGGACACCGGCATCGGCACCGGGAAGAGCAGCTACGCCCCCGTCGTGGTCCACGGGGGGACGCCCCTCTCCCCCGACATCCCCGGCTGGGGCGTGACCGTGCTGGACCAGGCCGGCTCCGCGGCCGCTCTGATGCCGCCGCTCGCCCCGGACGGCAAGCGCACCGTGCCGGTGCGGGTCAGGCCCGACAAGGCGGGGAGCTTCGTCACGGTGCAGGTCAACCCGGAACCCGGCGGGAACCGCGACACCGCGTACTGGCAGTTCACCCTGGGCTGACCGCAGGGGCAGAGGCGCCGGCACCGCCCCCGGCACTGGCACAGACGGGACGGGTGCGGGCGGCGTAGGAGCGGGCGGCCACGACGAGGCCGATGCCCAGACCACCGAAGGCCAGGCCGCCGAACTCGACGAACCAGGTGACCCCCGAGCTGGAGGTGAACGGCGGGGACGGCTTGATCGCGGGCAGTGCGCCGACGGCGATGAGCGGGGCCATGATCGTGAGGAAGACCCCGTACATCGCCAGTGGGACACCGGTCAGCCAGGCCGGAATCAGGGGCAGCAGGCGCGGCACCCGTCGTCCGGCCAGGAACAGCGTCCAGCGGGGGAACACCTGCCCCCACACGAACAGCAGCCCCAGCAGCAGGAAGATCCCGACCATCGCGGCCAGCACGGTCACGTCGATCCCCGCCGACGCGGTGGCCTTCGCCGGGCCCGAGGCGTCGGCGCTCGACATCCGCTGCCAGTCCTCGCCCGCGATGCCGAGCGCGTTGCCGCCCAGCGTCCAGACGGTCTTGGTTCCCGCCCACGGCAGGAGTCCGCACATGAGCAGGTACACCGTGACGCGGGTCCGCCTCGGGGCCCGGGAGGCGGCCGGATGGGCGAGCGGGCCGTCGGCTGCGCCGGCGTGCGGCTGCCCGCACCGCGGGCAGTCCCCGCGCAGCCGTCGGCGGTACGACAGGCCGACGAGGAGCAGGAGGGCGGCGCCGGCCGTGTTCAGCAGCACCTGGGCCAGCCCGGTCGCGCTCTCGACGCCCGAGAGCGTCACCAGCGTCACGAAGTAGATCGGCAGCCCGTTCGTCCCCACGACGAACACCGGGAGCGCGATGCCCAGCGCCGTCGCCACCACGACCCGGCCGGGCTTGGCGAGGGTTCGGGTGCCGGCCAGGCAGGCGGCGCCGGCCAGCAGCGCGAGGGCGGCCAGGAGGAGCTGGACCGCCGGCGCGTACGCGGAGTGCTCCTTCCACTGCACGGTGGTGCCCGCCGCCGCCCAGGCGACCTCGACGGCGGCGTACGACACGCCCCACACCGCAGCGGCCGCGGGCACCCATGCGGGCCACCGCCGCCACCACGACCTCCGCCCCGAGCCTGTGGTCGGCGGGGCGGGAACGCCGACCGCCTTCGAGTGCGCAGGAACAGCCACGGTGACCCCCGTACGTCCGGATTGCTGACACTCCGAGACTCGCCGTCGCCCGCGCAGGTCACATCCGCCCCACGGATCATCCGACTCCCCCGCGCGGGGGAAGGCTGCCGGGTCGCCGCCCGGTCGGGCCGGTCGGGCCGGTCGGGCCGGTCGGGCCGGTCGGGCCGGTCGGGCCGGTCAACGATGTGACCCGGGTAACTTGTGTCGCGACACATGTGTCGTGTAACGTAATTGCTATGAACGCGAACGATGCAGAGAAGAATCCGACCCTCGTCTTCATCCCCTGCTTCTCCGGCGCTCCGTGGAGCGCCGAGCAGCTCGCCCCCTACGGCGAGGCGCCCACGCGCACGCTGCGCCTGCCCGAGGGCGTCAACGACATCGAGCGCTACGCCGACCACATCGAGAACGCGATCGCGGACCTGGACGACTACGTGCTCATCGGCGACTCGTTCGGCGCGAACATCGCGCTCGCACTCGCCACCCGCCGCCCGCGCCGCCTGCGCGCCCTGGTCGTGTCCGGCGGATTCGCGTCCAACCCGGTCGAGTCGAAGCCGTGGAAGGCCCTGATGCGGACGATCGGCAAGGCCCGCGGCCCGGTCTACCGGCAGCTGACGCTGCGGGCCCACGCCCACCGCCTCGCCTCCCCGTTCGACGGCGAAGGGCAGGTGCCCTGGAGCGAGGCGCGCAGCCGCGAACTGTTCGTCGCCAACACCCCGGCCGCCTCCTTCGACGCCCGCCTGCAGGCCGTGCTCACCGCCGACTACGTCGACGTGCTGGGCCGGGTCGAGGTCCCTACCCTGATCCTGACCCCCTCGCACGACGTGCTGATCGGCGAGAACGCCTCCAAGACCATGCTCGCGGGCATCCCCGACGCCCGGGAGGTCGTGCTGCCGGGCACCGGCCACATGTTCCGCTTCTCCCACCCGGCCACCTACGCCGCCGCGGTCAAGGACTTCCTCGCCACCCAGCCGACCACCCGACAGGACGCCGATGCGTAAGGCCGAACACCTGCGGTTCGCGATCCTGGCAGCCCAACGCGAAGGCAACCGGCTGCTGATCCAGGCCCTCAAGCCCCACGGCATCACCCCGTCGCAGGCCGAGGTGCTGGGCCTGCTCCAGCAGCACGGCACCCTGACCCTCAACGGGCTCGGGCAGCTCCTGGTGTGCGAGAGCGGCACCAACCCCAGCCGGCTGGTCGAACGCGTCGTCGCGGCCGGGCTGGTCGAGCGCCGCACCGACGCCGCGGACCGCCGTTACCTCCGGCTCAGCCTCACCCCCGAGGGCGAACGCCTGGCCACGGCGGTCGCCGAGATCGAGGACTACCTCTACAGCTCGATGGACGCCGCCTGCGAGGGCCTGGACACCGACGACATGCTCCGGTTCCTGCACACCTTCATCGACACCCTGCCCTCGGGCAAGGCCCTCAACAAGCGCCTCACCCTCGGCTGACGCCACGCCCCGCACCGCTCGTGGTCCCGGAAAGGGTGCCGGAGCCCGCCGACGCGCCGCTGTCATCGCACCGTCAGGCGACCGGCACCCGCGCCCGGTCACAGCCCGGTGGCCAGCCAGCCGGTCACGGCCGCGGTCACGGTGAGCACGGCGTTGAGTGCTATCCGGCGGTCCTCGCCCGTCAGGTGGACGGCGATCGCGCCGGCCTGCAGGAGGACGAAGCCGATGGCCGCGGCCGGCGCCAGCGGGACGGCGATGCCGGTCAGCGGAGGCAGGATCAGACCGGCCGCGCCGAGTATCTCGACCGTCCCGAGCGCCCTGACGGCGGGCAGGGGCATGCGGTCGACCCAGGCCATCATCGGTCGGAGGTCGTCGCGGCTGCGGATCACCTTCAGCGTGCCCGCGTACAGGTAGAAGAGCGCGAGCAGTCCCGCGACGATCCAATAGGCGAGGTTCATGGTTTCCGTTTCATGGGCTGCGTGGATGTCGTCGATGCCGTCGAGGACCGGGCCGTGCCGTGCCGTACCGCACTGTCGGCTTCAGGCGGGGTCGGTGGCGGGGGCGGTGGCGGGCTCGGTCGCGTAGCGGCTCATCGCGTCGACATTGGCCTGCGGCGTCAGCGGCCGGCCGGCGGCGAGCACGTCCTGGAGGTCCCGGAAGTACTGGACGTACAGGTCGGGGGTGAAGGTGCTGAGCATGACGGCGGGTCGGTCGGTCGGGTTGGCGAAGGTGTGCGGAGTGCCGGGCGGCACCATCACCAGCGTGCCCGCGACGGCGTCGTGGTCCTCGTCGCCGACGGTGAACCGCACGGTGCCGGAGAGGATGTAGAAGCCCTCGTCGTGCCGGGCGTGGCGGTGCTGCGGCGGCCCCTGGGTGTGCGGCGCGAGGACGGACTCGGCGATCGCGAGGCGGTGCCCGGTGTGGCTGCCGTCCTCCAGGACGCGCATGCGCGTGGTGCCCAGGACGATCGTCTCGCCGTCGCCGGGCCCGACCACCGACACGGCGGGGACGGTCTGTGCCTCGCCGGTCTTCGGCTCGCTGGTCTTCGGCTCGCCCGGCTTCGGTTCGCTGGACTTCGGCCCGCTGGTCTTCGGTTCTTCGGTCATGCGCACCAGTGCACCGCCGGGGTCCCGCCGGCGTCCAAGACCCGTTCCGGGGAGCCGATACCCCGTGGGTATCGTTGCAGCGTGGAGCTACGCACCTTGCGCTACTTCGTGGCGGTCGCCGAGGAACTCCACTTCGGCCGGGCCGCCACCCGACTGCACATGAGCCAACCGCCGCTGAGCCGGGCGATCAAGCAGTTGGAGGCCGATGTCGGGGCCCCGCTGTTCACCCGCTCGCCTACCGGGGTCACGCTCACCGCGGTGGGTTCGGTCCTGCTCGACGAGGCGCGGGCCCTGCTCGACCACGCCGACCGCGTTCGGGTGCGCGTGAGCGCGGCGGCCGGCGTCGCGACCCTCACCGTCGGCATCCTGGGCGACGGCACCGACCCGGGAGTGGCCCGGCTGGCCGCCGCATACCGTCGAAGCCACCCCGGCATCGACATCCGCGTCCGCGACACCGACCTGACCGACCCGACCTGCGGGCTGCGCGCCGGACTGGTCGACATCGCGCTGACCCGGGCGCCGTTCGACGAGACTTCTCTGACGGTGCGTCAACTGCGGTCCGACCCGGTCGGCGTGGTCCTGCGCGCCGACGACCCGCTGGCCCGCCGCGAACGGCTGCGCCTGGCCGAGCTGGACGACCGCCGCTGGTTCCAGTTCCCGCAGGGCACCGACCCCGCCTGGCAGTCGTACTGGAACGGCGGCAGGCCCCGCCAGGGCCCCGTGGTGCGCGCCGTCCAGGAATGCCTGCAGGCCGTGCTGTGGAACGGTACGGTCGGCCTGGCCCCGCTCGGCCACGACCTGCCCGCGGAGCTGGCCGTCGTGCCGCTGATCGACATGCCGCCGAGCCGAGTGGTGGCGGTGTGGAACGAGAGCGACACCAACCCGTTGATCCGGTCCTTCATCGAGACCGCGACCGCCGCGTACCGCCGCTGAGCACCGCCGCGCACCGCCGCTGAACACCGCCGCGTACCCCCGCTGAACACCCGCCGCACCCCCGTGACGCGGCTCACACGGAACTCCGCACGGCCGGCGGACAGGGAAGGGCATGGAACTGTCACAACGGGCGCGCCTGCGCGCCGGGGACCAGGACGCGCTCGGCGAGGTCTTCGACGCGCACGCCCAGGCCGTGTACGCGTACGCGATGCGCTCCCTGGGGGACTGGGCGGCCGCCGAGGACGTGGTGTCGCTGACCTTCCTGGAGGCCTGGCGCCTGCGCGCCAAACTGCACGAGGGCGACGACGACCTGCGCCCCTGGGTCTTCGGGATCGCCACCAACGTGCTGCGCAACACCGCGCGGGCGGCCCGGCGCCACCGGGCGGCGATGTCGCGCCTGGCCGAGCGCGAGGCCGTACCGGACTTCGCCGACGAGCTGGTCTCCCGGATCGACGACAGCGCCCGACTGGCCGCCGCACGCCGCGCACTGTCCGCGCTGCGCCGTTCCGAGCGCGAGGTGTTCCGGCTCTGCGTGTGGGTGGGGCTCGACTACGCGTCGGCGGCGGAGGCGCTCGGCGTCCCGGTGGGCACGGTGCGCTCGCGCCTGTCCCGGGCACGGGCCCGGCTGCGCACGCTCGCCGAGAACGAGCTGCACGAACCCGCGAAACGCCGGGAACCCGCTCCCACCACCGGACAGGTACGGGGTGGCGGCTTCGAAGCCGCCCGGTCGTTGCAGGAGGAGACCCGATGAACAACTCGCCCGAGATGCTCCCCGCCGGCCGCCAACGGTTCCTGAAGGAGCATCTGATGAGTGAGATCGCCGCCGAGACGAACGCAGCGCGCCCGCGGCGCAGGCGGGTGTGGCTGGTCGCCGCGCCGCTGGCGGTCGGTGCGCTGGCGGCCGTCACCGTGGTGGCCGTCCCGGGCCGCGACCACGGCGACGCCACCCCGGCGGCGCCGACCCTGTCGGCCTGGCCCGCCACCCCGTCCGCGTCGACCACTCCGTCGTCGACCCCGTCGACCTCGTCCACCCCGTCGACCACGCCCGCGCCCGGGCCGACCGACGCCGCCGGCCTGCTCGCCCGCGCCGCGAAGGCCGCCGCGAGCAGCCCCGACCCCCGGGCCGGGGCCGCCCAGTTCGTCTACCGGAAGGAGATCCAGGACGGCGCCCGCGAGACCAAGCACGAACGCAGGTCGTGGTTCCCGGTCGACGGCAAGTCCGGCGGCCTGATCCTGGACCCGACCATGGGCAACGGTCGCAGCCCGTGGCCCGCCAGGCTGTCGGACACCGTCCCCGGCGCCCCGCGGACGGCGAGCTTCGACGCCCCGACCTACGAGTTCGTCGCCTCCCTGCCCACCGAGCCGCAGCAACTCCTGCAGCAGCTGCTCTCCTTCGACCGCGCCAAGCGGGTGTCGGGGATGACGATGACGCCGAAGCTGTACAACCAGTTCGCGTTCGCGGACGTCCAGATGATCTTCCAGAACATCGCGGCGCCGCCCGCCGTCGCGGGAGCGCTCATGGAGGCGGCTGCGAAGATCCCGGGCACGGCCGTGGTCGCCGACGAGACGGACGCGGCAGGCCGGCACGGCGTCGCGGTGGTCGGCACCAACGGCACCATGCGCGTGGCCCTGATCTTCGACCGGACCACCGGCGCCTTCCTCGGCGTGCGCGAGGTCCTCCTCTCCGACCTCCCGGCCGCCGGCCCCGACGGCCTCCCGCCCGCGGGCAACCCGTCCCCGGGCGCCGGCGACGGCAAGGGCTACGAGTACGCCACGGCCATCCTCACCTCGACCGTCGTCGACAAACTGGAGGCGGAACCCGCCAACTGACCGACCACGGGCGGCAGGAGACCCGGGGCGCCGAAGCCCCCGACGAACTCCCGTACCGCCCGAGAAGCCGGCGAGGCTCGGAGGCAGCCACGGGGGTGTTGCCTCCGAGCCTCGCCCAACCACCGGGGCCGACCACCAGCCCCTCCCCGCTGCCCACGCGTCCAGGGGCACTACATTGCCGGCATGTGCATCTCGACCAGTGAGGCCGCGTTCTCCGGCACGATCGTCTACTGCGGCCGGCAGCACCACCCCGTGCACGGCCTCATCCACGTCCTGGGCTACCAGAACACCGCCGTCAACCTCGCGGACGGTCCGAACGCCATGCTGCTGCACGTGCCCACCAGCCGGCTCACCCCCGGGCAGTTCCTCCCCGTCGGACGCAGCGGCGACGTCCTTGAGCGCATGGTTTCCGCCGTTCGGCCCGTCCCCGTGGCGACCGACCGGATCGACTGGATGTGCGGGGACCCGGAGACCGTCCAGGTCTTCGAGCACGACGTCTACACGGTGCTCCTGGCCGACGACCCCACCGCGATCCCGGCCGCACTGCAGCAGGTGCCGTCACACCGGCGGCCGGACCTCGACCCGGACCTCCTGCGCTTCTACGCCGACCACTTCCCCGACCACACCGTCGTCCTCTGCTGCTTCGACAACGCCGACGCGCAGCGCGCCAAGCCGCTGCTGCTGTGGTACCGGCCGCTCGACCCCGACCGGCTGACCGTGCCCGCGCTGGACAGCCACACCGGGGCGGCCCCGGACCTCGACTCCGTTGTCCCGGTGGACCATTGGGTCCTGCTGTCCACCGACCAGGCTCCCCCCGGCTGGGGCGAACCCGTCGACTATCCCAGGAGCATGCGCCACAGCCTGCGCTCCTTCCTTCCCGACGAGGTCGTGGGCTGGTACTACGGCGGAGGAGAAGCCCTGCCCAACGGAGACTTCACCGTCAGCCACAGCGACCTCCTCACCGGCGACCTCGACCTCGTCGAACGCCGTCAGCCGACTCGCCGCTGATCCGGGCGCGCCGGTGCGCAACGCCCACTCAAGCTGCCCGACTCCGCCGTTGAGTCTCCACGACCATTGAGACTCCACGACCCGGGCGGTAGCGTGCCGCAAGCATCTCGGAGGGGGATCGGACCATGGATCCGGATCGCGAGTCCCGCGACTCTGTCGAGGCGGAATGGGACTTCCAGGCGCGTGCCGCGACGCGCTGGGACGACCGGTCCCGAGGCTCCGCCACGACATGGGTACCGCCGATCATGAGGGCCCTCGTCGACGCGGCACGGAACAGCGCGCTCGGCCGGTTCCATCCCTTCACCAGCCACGCCAGGCTCTGCTTCAGCACCGATGGTCGGCACTGGCCGGGAGAGGGCGACATTCTTCCCGTGTGCATCGCCCTTCTCCCCGGCGGCAGCTACTCGGTGGCGCTCAAGCACGACCCGGCCGAGGTGGTGCTCGAAACGACCAACGCCGACGAGGCCGTGGCGGCGGCCGTAGCGGCGCTGCAGGAGTACCTCAGGTCGTAGCGGCCGGTACACCACCGCTGAGCCGGAGCCGGCTCCCGTGTCCCCCGGGCGCGGGTCAGCCGAAGTCCTGGATCACCACGCTGCAGGCCAGGCCGCACATCACGCTCACGGCGGAGGCGACGAAGCGCCACGGGGCCCACCGGATCCGTGGCGGAAGGAGCGAGGCAGCCACGACGAGCACCAGCTGTGCGCCCATCAGGCCGTGGGCGACGTCGTACTGCAGGCCCCAGTCCCGCCCGCAGGTGCCCCGGGGCATGCACTGGTCGACCGCGACCGCGCGGACCAGTGCGAAGTACCAGTAGAGGATCTGGCAGAGCGGCAGCAGAAGGCCCGCGACGAGCGGGTACTTCCACGCGTCGCGGTCGTGCCGGTCCGATGCGGATCCGGCGGGGATGTCGTCCATGGACCCGATTCCACCGGGCCGCGCCGGACCGCACATGAGCTCCACCACCCGGTCGGGAACGGTCCGGGTACTCAGGCTCCCCTGGTCAGAAGGGGGGCTCGTCGTGCCAGGTGCCGGTCCGTCGGGCGGGCGGCCGGGGGTCGTGCTGCCGGAGGATCGCCACGGCGTCGTCGATGCGGCCGAGGTCGATGAGGTGGCCGGCCAGGTCGCGGCGGTGAGCCGGGGCGTTCCGGTCGAGGACGGCGACCGCCTCCTCGGTGCGCCCGGAGCCGGCCAGGAGCCAGGCGACGTGCGCGACCGCGTACCAGGTGCCGCCCTCGGGATGGGCCCGGGCCTGCTCGACCGCTTCGTCGACCCCTGCGCGGGCGGCGATCAGCGGCAGCCGCATCCAGAACAGGTCCCACTCCTCCTCGCCGCCACGGCGGTCCTTGAGGTCGTCGAGGTGGGCCAGGCCGTCCTGCGCGCGGCCCTGGTCCAGGCACAGCTCGGCGAAGGTGTGG
This sequence comes from Kitasatospora sp. NPDC096140, assembly GCF_040303045.1. Taxonomy (NCBI): domain Bacteria; kingdom Bacillati; phylum Actinomycetota; class Actinomycetes; order Kitasatosporales; family Streptomycetaceae; genus Kitasatospora; species Kitasatospora sp. NPDC096140. Next base: position 46,859 of record NZ_JBEOUW010000029.1, on the reverse strand, counting down.
AGGATCCAGTCCTCGCCGGGGCGGGCGTCGGCCTGGGCACGCATCACCTCGATCGCCTCGTCGCCCCGGCCGTGCCGGACCAGGAACTGCGCGAGCGCGTACGCCGCGTTCGGGTCCCCGGCTGCCGGATCGGCGGCCTGCCGGTACACCGCGACCGCGCCCTCGACGTCGCCGCGCTCCTCCAGCAGCTCCGCCAGCCGCTGTGTCGCGTGCCCGTGGTGGTCGGTCGCCGCGTACGCGCGCAGCTCCTCGATCCGGCCGTGCCGGGCCAGCAGGTCGGCCAGCTGGTCGCGGTTGTCGACCGAGGTGCTCTCCCGGGTACGGAGCAGGGCCACCGCGTCGTCGACCCGGCCCTGGCGTTCACGGATCGTCGCGAGCAGGCCGACGGCGTTGAACGGCTCGACCTTGCGTCGGCCGTCGCACGACGGGGAGTCACAGCAGCGCGGGGTGTCCTCGATCCGGCGGACCAGCAGCTCGGCGGCCTCCTCGTCACGGCCGATGGTCCCCGCGATGTCGACGAACGCCTCCGCGAGGCTCCAGTCCCCGATGTGCGGGCGCAGCAGGGTGAACGCCTCCTCTGCGCGGCCGTGCCGGGAGAGCAGGCGCGCGAGGAATCCCAGGGCGGACCGTTCGCCGTCCTGCGCGTGCGGCCGCACCAGCGCGATCGCCTCGTCGGACCGGCCGCTCGCTTCCAGCAGCTCGGCCCTGGCCTCGGCGGCCGGCCACCAGCCCGCCACCGGGTACGGCGCGAGGACCTCCAGCGCCTCCGCGGGCCGGCCGTCGCCCGCGAGCAGCCGCGCCCACTCCCGCGCGCAGAACCACTCCCCACGCCCGGCCCAGGACTCCACCGCGTCGGAACGCCCGAGTTCCAGGAGCCGGGCGACCACCTGCGGGGGGATGCAGCCGGACTGGGCCCGGACCCGGTAGTCAAGATCGTCGATGTCCACGGCGCAGCACCGTAGCCCGCGCCTCTGACAAGCGGGTTCAGCGGTCCAGTCGTTCAGCAGCTCAGCAGCTCAGCGGTTCAGCAGCTCAGCGGTTCTGCAGCTCAGCGGTTCTGCAGCTCAGCGGTTCACCGCCCGCATCCCGTCCTCGTCGTAGCGCTCGCCCGCCACCTCGGGCAGCTCGGCCTCGATGCGGGCCAGGTCCTCGTCGGTCAGCTCGACGTCGACCGCGCCCGCGTTCTGCTCCAGGTAGGTGCGGCGCTTGGTGCCCGGGATCGGCACGAGGTCCTCGCCGCGGGCCAGTACCCAGGCGATCGCCAGCTGGGCCGGAGTGACCTCCTTCTCCGCGGCGATCTGCTTGACCTTCTCCGCGAGCCGGAGGTTGGCCGCCAGATTGGCGTCGGTGAAGCGCGGGTTGGTGCGGCGGAAGTCGTCCCGGTCGAGCTCGTCCGGGGAGCTGAAGCGGCCCGCCAGGAAGCCGCGGCCGAGCGGGGAGTACGGCACGAAGCCGATCCCGAGCTCCCGGCACATCGGGAGCACCTCGGCTTCCACGTCCCGCGTCCAGAGCGAGTACTCGCTCTGGACGGCGGTGACCGGGTGGACGGCGTGGGCGCGACGGATGGTCTCCGCGCTCGCCTCGCTCAGCCCGATGTGCCGCACCTTGCCCTCGGCGACGAGTTCGCCGAGCGCGCCCACGGTCTCCTCGATGGGCACGGCCGGGTCGACCCGGTGCTGGTAGTACAGGTCGATGTGGTCGGTGCCGAGCCGCGCGAGCGAACCGTGGACGGAGCTGCGGACGTGCGCGGCGGAACCGTCCTGGGGGCCCACCGTGGACATGTCGCCCGGAACGGCGCCGTCCATCCGGTAGTTGAACTTGGTGGCGATCACGTACTCGTCACGGTGCCCCCGGACGGCCTCGCCGACCAGGGACTCGTTGGTGAGCGGTCCGTAGACCTGCGCGGTGTCGAGGAAGTTGACGCCGAGCTCCAGGGCGCGCCGGATGGTCGCGATGCCCTCGTCCTGGTCGGCCGTGCCGTAGAAGGCGGACATCCCCATGCAGCCGAGGCCGATGGCCGACACCCGGAGGTCCCGCAGACTGCGCTGTTTCATGTGACGTCCCAGCCCTTCTCTCGTCCTTCCCCGGCCGGCCGGGGCTTCTCCGACGACGCCTGATCCGCGCGGACGGCCGGGCCTCGTGTCCTCGGTGAGGACCTTACGGTGCGGGTGTCCTCCGACGGCGGACCGGCACGTCCGGTGCGATGGCCGTATCGCCGTGTCCAATCCGCTTCACCACCCGGCTCCGAACTTCCCGTGACCGTACGGCGGCACGGGAGGTGGACCGATGACACACCACGCAGTGCAGGCTCCGGCCGGGGCAGCGGAGGTCATCGTGGTGGGGGCGGGCCTGGCAGGTCTGGCCTGCGCGCTCGACCTGACGGCGGCCGGTCGGGACGCCCTGGTTCTGGAAGCCGCCGACGACGTGGGCGGACGGATGCGCACCGACGTGGTCCGGGGCTTTCGGCTCGACCGCGGCTTCCAGGTGTTCAACACCGCCTACCCGCAGGTCAGGCGGCGTCTGGAGCTCGCCGCGCTGGGGCTGCGCCCGTTCACGCCCGGGTTCCTGCTGGCCGACGGGCGGGGCTCGCGCCGCGTGGTCGATCCGACCAGGCGCCCGGGCGCGGCCGGTGACCTGCTGCCCGCCGGACTGCTGCCCACCGGGCGGTTGCCCGCCGGGCGGTTGCGCGGCGGACTGCTGCCGCTGCGCGACCTGGCCGCGCTGGGGCTGCTGTGCGCGGGTGACGCGGTGCTGCCCGCCGCCCTGCTCAAGCGCCTGCCGGAGACGAGCACCGCTCGTGCGCTGCGCCGGGCCGGGGTGTCGCGGCGCACCGTCGACGGGGTGCTCCGCCCGTTCCTGGCCGGGGTGTTCCTGGAGGAGGGGCTGGAGACCTCCAGCCGGCTGTTCCACCTGGTGTGGCGCAGCATGCTGCGCGGCAGCCTGTGCCTGCCGCGGGACGGCATCGGGGCCGTGCCGCGGCAGTTGGCGGCCCGGTTGCCGACGGACCGGCTGGCGCGCGGCACCCGGGTGGAGCGGGTGACGGCGGACGGCGTGGTGCTCGCGGACGGCTCGGTGCTGCGGGCCCGCGCGGTCGTGGTGGCGACCGGGACGGCGCAGGCCGCCCGGCTGCTGCCGGGCCTGGAGGTCCCGGCGGTGCGGGCGGTGACGACCTTCTACCACGCGGCACCGGTCAGCCCTCTGCGCGAGCCGACGCTGGTCGTGGACGCGGGCCGGCAGGTGCTGAACACCGTGGTGCTGTCGGAGGTCGTCCCCGGCTGCTCACCGGACGGGCGGGCGCTGGTGTCGACCTCGGTCCTGGGGACGGACGCGGACGAGCGGGCGGCTCGGGCCCGGGCCGGCGTGCTGTACGGGGCGGACACCTCGGCCTGGGAGCCGCTGGCGGAGTACCGGATCGCCGAGGCGCTGCCGGCCGGGCCGGCGCCGCTCCCGCTCAGCCGCGGCACGCGGTTCGCGCTGGGGCGCTACGTGTGCGGGGACCACCGGGCCACGGGCTCGGTGCAGGGGGCGCTCGCCTCGGGCGCGCGGGCCGCCCGGGAGGTGCTGGCCGATCTGGCCGGTGGCGCGGTGGCCACCCGCTCACAGCGGTGACTGGCCGCGGTCCCGTTCGGCGGCCAGCAGTTCGGGCAGCCCGTCCAGTCGGCCGCCGGCGCAGCACCGAGCGGGCCTCGATCATGACCACCGCGGCGTCCGGGTCCGGGCCGCCGTCCCCCGGGGCGAGGAAGTGCGGCCCGAGCTGGTCGCCGAACAGCCAGTGGGGGCGCGGTCCGCTCATTCCGGTCCTCCGGGGGCCTCGGAGCCCTCGTGCGTGGCCGCCGCCGGGCGCGGCCCGTCGTACGGCTCGTCGTGCCGCTTCATGGTCCGCTCCGTTGCTCTCCTCGACGACCGGATGGGCGCGGGGTACGCCGCCTCCTCTGCAGGATCGGCCGTCGACGGCGGCGGGCACAGGTGCAGCGGTGCCGCAGCGTCTGCGCTCCCGGTCCCCCGCCGAAACGATGCACAAACGGTCCGACTCCGCTCGCGGTGCCGAATCGCTGCAGCGTGGGGGCGTGACCTCGCTCGTACTGACCCGTACCGACCCGGATCCCAGCGGCAGGCAAGTGCCGGCGGCTGCCGATCTGCGGCATCTCCTGGAGCTGTCGGCGCACGGCGACGACCGCGCGTTCGAGGTGCTGTACCGCGCGGTCGCCGCACCGGTGTACGGCGTCGCCCTGCGGACGCTGCGCAGCCCCGCGCACGCCGAGGAGGTCGCCCAGGAGGTCCTGCTGGAGGTCTGGCGCACCGCGGCGGCCTACCGGCCCGAACGCGGGTCGGTGCTGGCCTGGGTGCTGACGATCGCGCACCACCGCGCGGTGGACCGTGTGCGCTCCGCCCGCGCCGCTGCCGAGCGCGACCACCGGGTCGCGGCCCGGGAACCCGTGCGGAGCGATCCGCCGGAGGAGGAGGCGGTCCGCTCGCTGGACCGGCTGCGGGTCAGGTCCGCTCTGGCGGATCTGAGCTCGGTGCAGCGCGAGGCCGTGGTGCTGGCCTACTTCGGCGGGTACTCGCACCGGGAGATCGCGCACCGGATCGGCGTGCCGTTGGGCACCGTCAAGACCCGGATCCGCGACGGCCTCATCCGGCTCCGGGCCGCCTTCGCCGTCGAGTGCGACCGCCCGTGCGCGCAGGAAGGTCCGGCCGGACGGTCGCCCCGGCCCGGCCGTGTCGTGGGGGCGGGGCGATGACGGCGGCGGCTCCCGGCACGGAGTCGGTGCGGGACCGCCGGAGGCAGCGCGCGGTCCGGCCCGCCGCGCCCGGGAGCGGTGCGGAAACACTGCAACTGGGAGCGGGGAGCCGCCGGATGCAGCATGGAGATGTCGGGATCCACCGAGGACCGGACCCACCGCCGACCGCGGGAGGACGTCATGACCGTCGACCAGCAGCTCCCCACGCAGGAGCGTCCCGTGCCCGCGAGCCCCCCTACCGAGACGCCGGAGTGCGAGGCGTCGACGTGCGCGGGCATCTCCACCCCGGAGTCGGTCGAACTGCACACGGCCTGGCCGGGCTGGATTCCCCTGCTGGTCATCGCCGTCATGGTGGTGTGCTGTGTGGGTTTCGCCGTCGGGAGGATCGCAGGATGGTGACCTCCTCGGCCGCCCTCGATGCCGGACGGCGGACCGGGGAGCGGTCCGGAGGGCCGGACCCGCTGCCCGGCCCGCTTTCCGGCCCTCCGACCGGCCCTCCGACCGGCCCGGCGGAGGACGTGGGGCTCCCGACGGGCGGCGTGGCCCGGCGTCTGGGCGTGTCCCCCACCACCGTCCGTTCCTGGGAACGCCGCTACGGCATCGGCCCCGCCCACCGGGAGGCCGGGCATCACCGCCGCTGGAGGCGTCAGGACATCGCCGTCCTGGAGACGATGTGCCGTCTGACGGCACGCGGGGTCCCTCCGGGCGAGGCCGCCCGAGCGGCCCTGGCCGACCGCAACGTCCCCGCCCCCGAGGACGGCCTGCGGCCCGCGCTCCCCGTACTCCCCGCACTCGCCGCGCCGCCCGCATCACCCGCGCCGCAGGCGGGCTCCCGGGGCGGCGAACGCACCGGTCCCGGCCCGGGCGGAAGCCGCGCCCTGCACGTCGGGACGGTGCGCCCCGAATGCCGGGGCCTGGCCCGGGCGGCGGTACGGCTCGACGCGCCGGAGGTCGCCAGGATCCTGCGGGAGGCGCTGGAAGCGCTCGGCGTGGTCGACGCGTGGACGGACGTCATGATGCCGGCCCTCCGTGCCGCGGGCCGCAAGTGGGCGGCGGACGGCGAGCAGTACGTCGAGGTCGAGCACCTGCTGTCCTGGCACGTCTCCACCGCCCTGCGGGGCGTGGCCGTCGGTGCCTTCACGGCCCGGCCGGCGCGGCCCGTCCTGCTGACCGCGACGCCCCTCGAACTGCACACCCTCCCGCTCGACGCCACGGCCGCGGCGCTGACCGAACGTGCCGTTCCCTTCCGGATGTTGGGCGCGGCCGTCCCGTCCCGGGCCCTGCTGGACGCCGTCCACCGGATCGGTCCGGGGGCCGTGATGATCTGGTCCCAGGACCGGCACACCGCGGACCGCGAGCTGGTGCGCAGGGTCGGCGACAGCGTGTGGGGTCCACGCGGCTCCCGCGGCGGGGCCGTGGTGGTCGCCGCCGGTCCCGGGTGGGCCCGCAGCCGGCCGCCGGCCGGCGCCGTCCGCCCCTTCACCCTCGCGGACGCCGTCGACCTCATCGAGCAGGCCGTCACGGACTGAGGCCCCGTCCCGGCGGCCGCCTGCCGGTGACGTCCCGTCCCCCTGCCCCTGCCCCTGCTCTGCCGTCCGTGCGCGCGAAGTCGGGCCAATCCGGGCCGGGCTCCGCTTCCGAAGATCCGGTGCAACGTCCATGCGGGCCGCGTCGCGGCCCCCTCGGGAGGGGCTCTCGTGACCATGTTCGACACCGTCTCCACCACGCGGTCCACCGCCGCGCTCCCCGGCGGGCGTCCGCGCACGGTGGCGGTGGTGGGATCCGGCGTCGCCGGACTCACCGCGGCCCACGAGCTCTGCCGGGCCGGGGTGGAGGTCGAGTTGTTCGAGGCCGAGGGCCGCCTCGGAGGCCACGCCCACACGCAGCGGGCCACGGACCGGGACGGCCGGACGGTGGCGCTGGACACCGGGTTCCTGGTGCACAACGAGCGCACCTACCCGTATCTGGTGCGCCTCTTCGCCGAACTCGGCATCCGCACCCAGGACAGCGTGATGAGCATGTCCGTGCGCTGCGACGGGTGCGGCCTGGAGTACGCGGGCGCCAAGGGGCCGGCCGGGCTGTTCGCCCGTCCCGACGTCGTGCTGCGCGGCCGGTACCTGCGCATGCTCGCCGAAGTGCCCCGTTTCCACCGGCTCGCCCGCCGCCTGCTCGCCGACCCGGGGGCGGGCGATCCGAGCCTGCGGGACTTCCTCGCCGCCGAGGGCTTCTCGCCCTACTTCGTGAGCCACTTCATGACCCCGGTGGTGTCCGCCGTGTGGTCCTGCGCCCCCGACCTCGCGGGCGACTACCCGGCCCGCTACCTGTTCGCGTTCCTCCGCAACCACGGCATGCTCTCCGTGACCGGATCGCCGACCTGGCGCACCGTCGTCGGCGGCTCGCGCACCTACGTGGACCGGATCGCGGCGCGGCTCACCGCCGTCCACCGGTCCGCTCCCGTCCGTGCGGTCCGCCGGCACCCGGACGGTGTCACCGTGGTCTGCGCGGACGGGCGGCGCACCGAAGCCGACGCGGTGGTGGTCGCCACCCATGCCGACCAGGCGCTGCGGCTGCTCGCCGACCCGAGCGACGCCGAGCGAGCGGTCCTCGGTGCCTTCACCTACTCGGTCAACCCGACGGTGCTGCACCGCGACGGGACGGTCCTCCCCTCCGCGCGCCCGGCGCGCGGTTCGTGGAACTACCGGATGCCCCACTGCAGCGCGTCCTCCGACCGGGTGCGGGTCAGCTACCACCTCAACCGGCTGCTGCGGCTGGACACCGACACCGACTACCTGGTCACGCTCAACGAGGACCGGCAGCAGCCGATCCCCGAGGAACTGGTGGTCTCCCGCACCGTCTACGAGCACCCGGTCCACACCGCGCGCACGGTCGCCGCCCAGCGCCGGCTGCCCGAACTCGCCCGCGCCCGAACCGTGTTCGCCGGCGCCTACCACGGCTGGGGCTTCCACGAGGACGGCTGCCGTTCCGGCGTCGAGGCCGCCCACGCGCTGCTCGGGGTGAGCGTGCCGTGACCGCCGCCCTGCCCGGACCGTGGGGGGCGGTCCTCTACGACACCGTCACGACGCACGTGCGCACCGCACCCCGCAGGCGCTCGTTCCGGCACCGCGGCTACCTGTGGCTGGTGGACCTCGACCGCCTGCCCGCCCTGCCGCGGCCACTGCGGCCGCTGGCCCGGTTCCTGCCGCGCGACCACGCCCTCGACCCGGCCGCCGAGCCGCCGACGCTCCGCCAGGACCTGGAGCGCTTCCTCGCCGCCCGCGGCGTCCGGCTCGGCGACGGGACGGTGCTGATGCTCACGCAGGCCCGCTCGCTGGGGCACGTGTTCAACCCGCTGACCGTCTACTGGTGCCGCGACCGGTCCGGCCGTCCGCTCTGCACGGTCGTCGAGGTCCACAACACCTACGGCGGCCGGCACCGCTACCTGCTGGCGCCCGACCCCGACGGCCGCGGCGAGAGCGACAAGGACTTCCACGTCTCACCGTTCTTCCCCGTCGACGGCCGCTACACGATGGTGCTGCCCGAACCGGCGGAGCGGCTCCACCTGACGGTCCACCTGGAGCGCCGGGGCCGCCGGGCCTTCACCGCCACCGTCCGCGGCACCGCACGGCCGGCGGGCCCCGCGGCCCTGCTGCGCGCCGTCCTCACCCACCCGTTCGCCACCTGGGCCGTCAGCCTGCACATCCGCTACCAGGGCGTCCGCCTGTGGCTCAGCGGCCTGCCCGTCCACCCCCGCCCGCCCGCCGGCCCGCCCCGGACCGCCGACGGGCCCACCGCTCCCACCACGGAAGAGGCGCCCACCCCATGACGACCACGCTTCCCCCGACAGCAACGCCGACGACCCCCGTCGACCCCGCGCGCTGGCCGGACGTCGCCCGGGTCCCGCACGCGCCGCTGCGCGCGGCCGTCGCCGCCTGCCTGCTGCGCCGGGTGGCCTCGCGTCGCGGCCTGCGCGTCGAGCTCCCCGGCGGCCGCACCCCGCGGCCGGCCCCGCCCGGGGCTCCGGTCCTGCGCCTGCACCGCCCGCGGGCCTTCCTCCACCGGGTCGGCGCGGGCGGCCTGATCGGCTTCGGGGAGTCCTACCAGGCCGGCGACTGGGACAGCCCCGACCTGGTCGCGCTGCTCACCGGACTCGCCGCCGCGCCCCAGACCCTCGTGCCGGCCGGCACACAGTGGCTGCGCCGCCTCTACGTCCAGAAGCCTCCGGACGACGAACTGTCCACCCCGGGGAACGCGCGGCGCAACATCCACCGGCACTACGACCTGTCCAACGACCTGTTCGCGCTGTTCCTCGACCCGACGATGACCTACTCCTCGGCCCTCTTCCCGACCGGCCGCGCCCACGAACCGCTCGCCACCCGGGACGGCCTGCCCGCGGCCCAGCACCGCAAGATCGACCGGCTGCTCGACCTGGCCCGCGTCGGCCCCGGCACCCGGCTGCTGGAGATCGGCACCGGATGGGGCGAACTCGCCCTGCGCGCAGCCGCCCGCGGCGCCCGCGTCGTCAGCCTGACCCTCTCCGGGGAACAACTCGCCCTCGCCCGGCGCCGGATCGCCGACGCCGGGCAGGCGGACCGGGCGCAGGTCCGGCTGTGCGACTACCGCGCCGCCGAAGGCCGGTACGACGCCGTCGTCAGCGTCGAGATGATCGAGGCCGTGGGCCGGCCGTTCTGGCCGGACTACTTCGCCACCCTCGACCGGGTCCTGGCGCCCGGCGGACGCGTCGCCCTCCAGGCGATCACCATGTCCCACGACCGGATGCTCGCCTCCAGCCGCACCTACACCTGGATCCTCAAGTACGTCTTCCCCGGCGGTCTCATCCCGTCCCTGCGGGCGATCGAGGAGGCCGCCACCCGGCACACCCGGCTGCGGACGGTACGGTCCGACGCGTACGGGCCGCACTACGCCGAGACCCTGCGGCTGTGGCGCGAACGCTTCACCGAACGGTCGCCGCAGGTCGCGGCCCTCGGCTTCGACGAGGTCTTCCGGCGCACGTGGGAGCTCTACCTCGCGTACTCCGAGGCCGGGTTCCGCACCGGCTACCTCGACGTCCAGCAGATCCTCCTCACCCGCGACGGGGTGGCGGCGTGAGAGCGGCGGCCCCCACCGGCACCGCCGTCGTCGTCCTCGCCAGGGCCTGCCGGCCCGGTGGCCGATCGTCCGTGCTCCGGCCGGCCGACCGGTACCGGAGCCTGTCGTGAACGCCGCCGCCTTCGCGTTCAACCTCGCCGTCACCGCCGCCGTCGCCCTCGCCGTCATGCTCACCGCGTTCGCGGCGGGGGCGCGCACCGGGCGTCACCGCGGGGTGGACGTCGCCTGGGGGCTCGCCTTCACCGCCGTGGCGCTGAGCGGCTTCGCGCTCTCGGACGGCCACGGGAACCCCGAGCGCCGCCTGCTGGCCACCGTCCTGGTCACCGTGTGGGGCCTGCGGCTGTCCGGGCACATCTGGTGGCGCGCCCGCGGTGCCCCCGAGGACCCGCGCTACGCCCGGATGCTCGCCCGCGCGCCCGAAGGGCAGGCCCGCACCCGGTACGCCCTGCGGACGGTCTACCTGCTCCAGGCCGCCCTCGTCTGGTTCGTCTCCCTGCCCGTCCAGGCCGCCCAGTACCTGCCCCACCCGCCCGGTGCACTCGCCTGGGCGGGCACCGCGCTGTGGGCGGTCGGCCTGTTCTTCGAGGCGGTCGGGGACCGGCAACTCGCCCGCTTCAAGGCCGACCCGGCCAACCGCGGCCGGATCATGGACCGCGGTCTGTGGCGGTACACCCGCCACCCGAACTACTTCGGCGACGCCTGCGTGTGGTGGGGCCTGTTCCTGCTCGCCGCCGACGCGCCCGTCGGCTGGGCGTTCGTCCTCAGCCCGGTGCTCATGACCTGGCTGCTCGCCTTCGGCAGCGGCAAACCGCTGCTGGAACGGCAGATGGGCGCGCAGCGGCCCGGCTGGGCCGAATACACCGCCCGCACCAGCGGTTTCGTGCCCCTGCCGCCGCGCCGACCCCCGACGGCCCCGGCCGCACCCCCGGCGAGGCCCCGCCCGTGACGCCTTTGACCGTCTCCAACGCAGTGTCCGGGACTTCGGAGCGGTCGAACGCCGGGATCAGGCCGACGCCACGGTGGACCAGGCGTCCGCACCCGTTCCGCGTCAGCCCGGGGACGTAAACCCGTGGGCCCATGCGAGGTGACGGACGGTCAATCCCTGGGCTGATGTCGCCCATCGGCCCCGCGTGACAGCCTTCCGGGCATGGACACCACGCCGATGGACACCATTCCGACGGACACCGCGCCGAGGGACACCGCGCCGGTCGTACGCCGTACCGCACCGACCCGCCGCCGCATGCTGGGCGCAGCCCTCGCCCTGGGCGCCGTCGCACCGCTGGGCCTCGCCCGCGCCGCCTCGGCCGCTCCCGCATCCGCAGCCGCATCCGCAGCCACCGGCACCGGCACCGTCCCCGCCGCCCCCGCGCGGCTCACCCTGCCCGCTCCCACCGGCCCCTTCCCGGTGGGCATGGTGCCGCTGCACCTGCGCGACGAGTCCCGGCTCGACCCGAACGCCAGGCCCGGACGGTTCCGCGAGCTGATGGCCACCGTCTGGTACCCGGCCCGGGTAGCGGACGCCGACGCGTACCCGATCGCCCCCTGGATGACCGCGGGCGCCCTGAAGGCCTTCCTCGACGACGTCGGCTTCCCGCTCGACCCCTCCCTCGCCCCGCTCACCAGCGGCCACCAGGGCGCGCCCGTCCACCGGACCGGCCGGCCGTTGCCCGTCGTGCTCTACTCGCACGGCGCGGGCAGCCACCGCGCCGACCACACCGTCATGGTCCAGGAGTTGGCCAGCCACGGCTACGCCGTGGTCACCGTCGACCACACCCATGACGCCATCACCGAGTTCCCGGACGGGACCGTCGTCACCCGGGACGGCGTCGCCCCGGGGCTGTACCCGAAGGACTACGCCGCCGACCTGCTCTTCCTCCTCGAACGCGTCGTCGACCTGGCCAACGGACGCAACCCCGACGTCGACGGCCGAACCCTGCCGACCGGCCTGCTCGGCGGCCTGGACGCGCGGAACATCGGTGTCTCCGGCTGGTCCAAGGGCGGCACCGCCGCCGCCCTCGCCATGGTCGCCGACCCGCGCATCCGCGCCGGCCTCACCCTGGACGGCCGGATGGAGTCGAACCCCGCCGTCACCACCGACATCGACCGGCCGTTCATGCTGATGACCGCCACCTACACCCGGGCCGCCAGCCCGTACGTCGAGACCTTCTGGGGCCACCTGCGCGGCTGGCGCCTCGACGTCCAGGCCACCGACGCCGTGCACACCTCGTACGGCGACGACATGACGCTGATCCCGCAGGCGGGCAGGCTCCTCGGCATGACCGAGCAGCAGATCCAGTCCGCGGTCGGCACCCTCGACCCCGACCGCGGCATCCTCATCCAACAGGCCTACCCGCGCGCCTTCTTCGACCTCCACCTGCGCAACCGGCACTGCGGCGACCTGCTCGACGGGCCGTCGAAGGCCTTCCCCGAGGTCGTCTACCACCCGTAGGTCCCGGCACGAGGGCGGGCGGCCGCGACGGGGGTGCGGCCGCCCGCCCTCGTCGCGGCCGCCCACCTCCGTCCTCGTCCACGGCCCGGGGCGGACCACCGGCAGAGGTCTGTCAGAGGGGGGTGGCACACTCTCCCGTTCCCGGTCCGGGAGAGTTGTCTCCGGCCGGCGTCATCGACCTTCCACCGGAGACCCCATGAACACCCCCGCACCCGATCCGTCCCGCCGGGACTCCACCGACTTCAGCACCGCCCGTCTGGAGGCCTTCAGCGACGGCGTCTTCGCCATCGCCATCACCCTGCTCGTCCTGGACCTGAACGTTCCCGAACCCGACGGCCTGCACGGCCAGAGCCTCGCCGGGGCCCTGGCCCACCAGTGGCCCTCCTACTTCGCGTACCTCGTCAGCTTCCTCGTCATCGGCATCATCTGGATCAACCACCACGCCATGTGCGCACTCGCGCGCCGCGTCGACCGGCGGACCCTCTTCGCCAACCTCTTCCTCCTCCTCACCGTCTCCGTCATCCCCTTCCCCACCCGCCTGCTCGCCACCTACCTCACGGCGGAGGACACCGACGCCCACACCGCGGCCGCCGTCTACGCGGCCACCATGGTCGCCATGGGCCTCGCCTTCACCCTGCTGTTCCTCTCCTTCACCCGCGACGCCCGCGCCCTGCGCACCCCCGTCCCCCGGGCCGACGTGAACGCCGCGATGCGCCGCTTCGGCCTCGGCGGCCTGGCCTACCTGGCCACGGTCGGGATCGCCTACCTCAGCCCCGTCGCCATGCTCGCGACCCATGCCGTCCTCGCCGTCTACTACTGCTTCGACCAGCTGGCACCCGTCCGACGGGCTCCCGCGACGCCGCACTGACACCGGTCGGGCGGCCCACCGTCCGCGACCGGACCGCCCGACGGAATGACCGATATGCTCCGACGCTCGTGCACCTCGTCCGTTCGTTCGAACTGACGATGGTCCCGCCTTCGTCACACGGTTTCAGGAGTTCCATGGTGATCGGTCGTCAACAGGAGCGGGCGGTCATCGCCGACGCGCTCTCCCCCCGGTCGGCGTCGCCCGCCGTCCTGCTGCTCGGGGAGGCGGGGGTGGGCAAGACCCTGCTGCTGGACACCGCGGTCGAGGAGGCCGAACGCGAACACGCCCGCGTCCTGCGGGTGCGGGGCAGCGTCGCCGAGAGCGAACTCGCCTTCGCCGGCCTCCACCAGCTCCTGCTGCCCGTCCTCGACGACGGGGTCGACGGCCTGCCGGCCCGCCAACGGGCCGCCCTGCTCGGTGCCTTCGGGCTCGGTGAGGACCTCACCCCACCGGACCCCATGATGGTGAGCCTGGCCGTGCTGACGCTCGCCTCCCAGATCGCGTCCACGGGCCGGCTGCTGCTCGCCGTCGACGACGCCCAGTGGCTCGACCCGGGAAGCTGCCAGGTCCTGGGCTTCCTCGCACGCCGGCTCGCGGGCGAGTCGATCGCACTGCTGGTCGCGGCCCGCGGCACCCACCGGCCCGACTGGCTGGACTCGACGGTGCCGCAGGTGGTGGTCGCTCCGCTGTCCCCGGCCGAGGCGGAGGAACTGCTCGTCGCGCAGCCCGAGCCGCCCGCCGGCCCGGCCCGGCGCCAGGTGCTGGCCACCGCCGCCGGCAACCCCCTCGCGCTCATCGAACTGGCCCGGCAGGCGGCGCGGGACGGTCGGCTCCCGCCCATGGGGCCGGTGCCGGTCACCGACCTGCTGGAGAGCACCTTCGCCGCCCAGGCCGACGGATTGCCGCAGGCCACCCGCGAGGCGCTGCTGATCGCGGCCGCGGCGGAGGGCGCTGCCCTGTCGGACGTCCTGGCCGCACTGCCGCCGGGCTCCGACATGGAGGTGTGGCTGCCGGCCGAGCAGGCGGGGCTGGTGCACGTGCGGGCGGACCGGATCGAGTTCCGCCACCCGCTGGTCCGTTCCGCCGTCTACGGCGCCGTCCCGTTCGCCGAACGGCGGCGCGCGCACCTGGCGCTGGCAGCCGCGCTCGCCGGCGACCCCGACCGGCGGGCCTGGCAGCTGTCGGCGGCGACGGTGGCCCCCGACGCCGCGGTCGCCGCGACCCTGGAGGCCACCGCCATGCGCACGTTCGGCCGGGGCGCCGTCGCCGAAGCGCTGGCCGGTCTGGAACGGGCCGCCCAGCTCCACCCGGACACGGGCCAGCGGACCAGGCTCCTGTCGACCGCCGCCTACACCGCCGTCCTGGTCGGGGACCTCGACCGGGCCGAGGCCCTCGGCGCCCAGGCCTCGCACCTCACTCCCGATCCGGCCGCGACCAGCTGGATCAGTGCCATGAACGGGCTGGTCGCCATGCTGATGCTGCGTCTGGAACGGGCCTTCGCCCTCGTCGTCGGCGAGGAGGTGCCGGCCACCGGGCCGCTCGCCGAGGACGTGTCCACCATCGCGACCGGGATCGTCTACCACTCGGGCATCGCCGCCCAGCGGGAGCGGATCCGGCCGATGCTGGCGGCCCGCGCGGCGGAGGGCGGCGAGGCGCTCGGCCGGCCGTTCCACCTGTGGGACATCGGCGTCACCGACCCCTTCACCCACGGGAACACCGTGCGCGCCCTGCTCCCCGCGGCCGCTGCCGCACCCGGCCTGATCCCGACCGAGACGCACACCCTCGGTGTCCTCGGCATGCTGCTGGACGAGACCGAGACGGCGGTGAGCCTGCTCGGCGACATGGTCAATCCGCAGTGGGAGGACGCGGCCGACTTCCACGCCGGAATGACCGCCGCGGACCTGGCCTGGGCCAACTTCGACTGCGGCCGGTGGGCCGACGCACGCCTGGGCGTCGAACGGCTCGCGGAACGCTTCCTGGCCGGGCACCGCAACCTCGGCTCGGCGCGGGCACTCACCGCCCTCGCCACCGTGTGCGCCGTGACCGGCGAGCCCGGGACGGCGCTGCGCCACGCCTCGGCGGCACTGGCCGTCACCGAGCCGGCCCGGGCGCTCGCCACCGTCGTCCGGGCCCGCCGGGCGGCCGCGCTCGCCGCCACCGCCCTCGGTGACCACCACGCCGCCCACCTGCACCTGAGCTCCGTCTTCGACGGCTCGGGCGCACCGGTGCACTACCACCTGTCGTGCTACGCCGTCGCCGACCACGCGGCGGCCGCCGTCCTCACCGGACACGCCGGGCCGGCCCGGGCCGCCCTGGAGCAGGTGAGCGCCGCGGTCGGCGCGGGAGCCTCGGCGCGGCTGCGGCAGATCCTGCTCCGGGCCACCGCGCTGCTGGCCGAACCGGCCGCCGCCGGGGCGCACTTCCGCGCGGCGCTGGAGGATCCGGCCGGTCAGCGCTGGCCGTTCGAACGGGGCCAGGTCTGGCTGGAGTACGGCGAGTGGCTGCGGCGGCAGCGGCAGATCGCGGATGCCCGGACGGCCCTGACGAAGGCCCGTGAGATCTTCGACGGACTGGGCGCCGACCACTGGGCGGCACGGGCCGAGGCGGAACTGCGGGCGGCGGGCATCACCGTCGAGACGGCCCGGCACAGCGCGCTGCGCTCCCTGACCCCGCAGCGGCAGCGGATCGTACGGCTCGCCGCGCAGGGCCTGACGAACCGGCAGATCGGCGAGCGGCTGTTCCTGTCGCCCAGGACCGTCGGGACCCACCTCTACCAGGTCTTCCCGGCCCTCGGCGTGACCTCGCGCAGCCAGCTGCGCGACGTCGTGGAGCGGGAGGCCGGCCCGGGGCCCGGTCTGTGACGACGCAAGTCATGTGACGGATGGCCGGGGCGCCGATCGGCCCGAGAGTGGGTGGGAGAACCACCCGCACTGCGCCCGGAGCCCTCATGTCCGTCACCCTCGTCACCCTGCCCCCGCACACGTCCCCCGCGACGTCCCCCGCGACGTCACCCCGCGACCGCGCCGGACACTGGCACGCGCTGGTGTCCGGCACGTTCGTCCCGCTCGACCTCATCGCGCACGAGGACGTCTGCCCGGTCGGGACGATCACCAGCCGGCGCCTCGGCCCGCTCCGGATATCCGAGGTCGAGGCGGGCCCGCAGACCGTGTCACGCAGCAGGCGCCGCATCTCCCAGGGCGGCGCGGAGTTCCTGACGGTCACCCTCCAGCAGCGGGGCACCGCCCGGCTCACCCAGGACGGCCGGCAGGCGCTGGTGGGACCGGGAGCCTTCACCTGTTCGGACGCGGGCCGTCCCTACCGGCGGGAGCATCCCGAACACTTCCGCTTCACCGCGTTCCGGCTGCCCAAGGCGGCCCTCGGGGTGACCGACGACGAGCTGCGGGCCGTCACGGGGACGGTGTTCAACGGCAGTTCGGGAACCTCCGGGCTGATCGCCGGCTACCTGAACCGGCTCGCCGCACAGGCGGCGGACTTCGACCCCGGCACCGGACACCGGCTCGCCCTGACCACCGCCGACCTGCTGGCGGTACTGGTCCGCGAGCGTCAGGGCCGGGCGGTCCGGCAGCCCCCGGAGGCCGCGCGGGGCATGCTCGCCCGGATCGAGGACTACATCCTGCGTCACCTGGGCGAGCCCGACCTCTCGCCCGCCCGGATCGCCGAAGCGCACCACATCTCGGTGCGCTACCTGCACAAGCTGTTCCGCGCCGAGGGGACGACGGTCGGCCGCTGGGTGCAGCGCGAACGGCTGGACCGCTGCCGGCGCGAGCTGTCCCGTCCGGCCAGGACGATGCCGGCCATCTCGGCGGTGGCCCACCGCTGGGGCTTCGTGAGCCCCTCGCACTTCAGCCGGTCCTTCCGGACGACGTACGGCATGTCCCCGCGCGAGTGGCAGGCCACCACCCGGCTCCGGCCCGCGGCCCCCGGCGCAGCAGCGCCCTCCGGGGCCGGCGCGTGACGCCGCGCGTGATGCCGCGCGGGGCGACCACCGCAGTCGGCGGCCGGCCCGCGGTTCCGCCGTCCTGCGGCGCTGCCGTCCGCGGCGCACGCTGGAGGTAGCAGCCGCAGGCGGGGCAACCGGACGACGGGCGGTCGGGACCAGCCCCGGGCCTGGCGCCGGGCACCGACCGCTGCCCGCACGGCCCCGTCACCCTCGTGACCGCTCGACCCCGTCGGCCGAACGGCGGACAGGCGGCGGGCAGGCGGGAGGCAGCGATGAACACGGCGGGCGCCGTACCGGGGACGACCGAGGGCTGGGTGGTGGACCGCCCCGGGCCGATCGGCCCGGCACACCCGGCGCCGCTGGTCTGGGAACGGCGGCCGCTGGCCGCCCCCGGGCCGCACGAGATCCTGCTGGAGGTGGAGGCCTGCGGCGTGTGCCGCACCGACCTGCACCTCGCCGAGGGGGACCTCGCCCCTCGGACGGCCCGGTGCACGCCGGGGCACGAGGTGGTCGGGCGCGTACGGGCGGCCGGCCCGGCGGTCGAGGGCTTCGCCCTCGGGGACCGGGCCGGGGTGGCCTGGCTGGCCGGGACCTGCGGCAGCTGCGCCTACTGCCGGAGCGGGCGGGAGAACCTCTGCCCCGGTTCGCGCTACACCGGCTGGGACCGGCACGGCGGCTACGCCGGACACGTCACCGCGGACGCCCGGTTCGCCTACCGGCTGCCCGAGGGCCCGCCGGCCGAGGAACTGGCTCCGCTGCTGTGCGCCGGGATCATCGGCTACCGGGCCCTGGAGCGGGCACAGCTGCCGGCGGGCGGACTCCTGGGCATCTACGGGTTCGGCGCCTCCGCGCACCTGACCGCCCAGGTCGCCCTGGCCCGGGGCGCCCGCGTGCACGTGTTCACCCGAGGCGCGAACGCGCGGCGCCTGGCCCTGGAGCTCGGCGCCGGTTTCGCCGGTGACTCCTTCGACCCGCCACCGGAGCCGTTGGACGCCGCCATCCTCTTCGCGCCGGTCGGCGAACTCGTACCGGTCGCCCTCGCGGCCCTGGACCGCGGCGGCACGCTCTCCGTCGCCGGCATCCACCTCAGCGACATCCCGGCCCTGAACTACCAGCGGCACCTCTTCCAGGAGCGGACGCTGCGCAGCGTGACCGCCAACACCCGGGCCGACGGCCTGGCGTTCCTCGCGGAGGCGGCCCGCACCCGCCCGGCGGTCCACGTAACCCGCTACCCCCTGCGCCAGGCGGACACGGCACTCGCGGACCTCGCCGCCGACCGCGTGACGGGCGTCGCGGTGCTCGTCGCACCGTAGGCGTCGGCCGCCCGCCCCCGTGGGGAACTCGGCGAAACCGGGCGCCGTGTGCTCCTCCTGTGGGAGCATGCCGCCCAGCGGCGCCGACCAGATGGGGGAACGGGCGTGGTGGACCGCAAGGTGGACAACAGGTTTTCGGGGAACGCCGACGTCGTCGTCCAGGCGGGCGAGGTCGGTGACGTCCACATCACCCACGTCCACGTGGAACCAGACGACCACGTGACCCAGGCAGCCCGTCGACTGGCCCGCGCGGTCGACGCACAGTGGCGGGCGGAGGCGGCCATACGCGGTCTGTTCGGCGGCGAGCCGATACCCGTCGACTGGGACACCGAGAACGGCGGGGCCACCGGAACCGTCCGGCCTGAACCTGCCCGAGGAGCCGAACTCCCGGGCTACTTCCGCCGGTTGGAGGGCCCCGGCCGCCTGGTGATCCTCGGCCCGGCCGGTGCGGGCAAGACCAGTACGGCCGTGCTGCTGCTCCTCGGACTGCTCACCGACCGCCGGCCGGACCAGCCGGTCCCCGTCCTGTTGGCCCTGGACAGTTGGGACCCGGCCACCGAGCACGTGACCACCTGGATGCACCGTCGGCTCACCGAGGACTACCCCACGCTCGGGCGTGGGCGCCATGGCCTGAAGAGGGCCGCGCAGCTGCTCGACTCCCACCTGATCCTGCCGGTGCTCGACGGCCTGGACGAGTTGCCGGCCGCGCGGCGCGCCGCGGCTCTCCGCGGGATCAACCGGATCCTCGACGACCGCACCCCGCTGGTACTGACCTGCCGCACCGCCGAGTACCACGCGCTCGACCACGAGGGCTTCGCCGTTCCCGGCGCCGCGGTGATCCGGGCCCGCCCCGTCGGTCCCGAGGCGGTACGCCGCTACCTCACGGCGCCGGGCGGCTCCGAGCAGCAGGCACGCTGGCGGCACGTGCTCGACCTCCTGCAGGACGAGCCGCAGGGGCCCCTCGCGCGGACACTGGCCAACCCCGCGCTGCTCGCACTGGCTCGAACCGTGTACGGCGCCGGAAGCGGCCGCGAGCCCGCCGCTCTGGCCGCACTCGCCCGGACCGCGACGGCCGACCGGCTTGCCGACCACCTCCTCTCGAACCTGGTGCCCACCGTCTTCGACACCGGCCCCGTGGCTCGCAACGCCCCGGCCTGGTGGCGGCGGCAGTGGACCCCTGAACAGAGCCGGCGGTGGCTCGCCTTCCTGGCCCGCGAGTCGATCAGACTCGGCGGCAACGACCTCGCCTGGTGGCGTCTGGAGAGTTACCGGCCGCCGGGCGTCACCGGCGTGGACATCGGGCTGACGGTCACCGCCGGGTTCGCGCTGGTCGTCACGGCCACCCGGCTGATCGGCGGCTCGGGCGTGCCCTGGGGCTTCCTGTGGGGATCGATCGGGACGGTCGGCCTGTCGTGCGGCGTGATCGCCAGACTGGGCGCTTCGAACAGGCAGCGGTTCGGCGGCATCGGGATGGATCCTCTGGGCGTGGTGCTCGGCTCGCTGTTGGGCGGCGTGGCCTTCCTTCTGCTGGGGTGGGCCGGTCACGGATTCGGCGGAATGCCGCTGCCACTGCTGGCCCTCGGGGGCCTGGCGTACCTGACCATGCTTCCCCTCCAGGTCGTCCAGCTGGTCCAGAGCCGCCGCGAGGTGGACGCCGAGGCGATGGACCCGCACCGTCTGATGCGCCGGCAACGCCGGTCCTCACTCGCCCTGCTCGCGGCCACGTTCGCCGGGATCCTGGCCGTCAACCACCTCCTGGCCACCGCGGCCGTACACCTCGGCGTCGGGTTCGCCGACACCGGCCTACCCGTCGCCTACTCCCAGGCCGCGCCCGTGGTGTCACTCCCGCTGGGCGTCCTCTTCGCCTCCCGTTGGGGCGCGTACAGCGTCGTCCGTGTCCGCCACGCCCTGTGGGGTCGCCTTCCGTGGCGCCTGATGCGCTTCCTCCAGGACGCCCACCAGCGCGGCGTCCTGCAGCAGGTGGGGGCCGTGTACCAGTTCAGGCACGTACGGCTGCGGGACACGTTGGCCAAGGGATAGGCCGTACCGGCCGGGGCCCGGCCGGCCTCCCGCCTCCGTCCCGGGCCAGTGACGTCGACCCGGCAGCGGACGATCTCCTGCGGTTCCCGCATGCCTCGGCGAGCGCGAGCCGGCGCCACCGGGTGGTTGCCGACCGTCACCGCGATGTGAGCTGGATCCCCTCCGGCCGGGTGTCGGCGCGGGCCGGCCCGTGACGGTTGTCACGCGCTCCGGGCACCTCCTACCGTTCCTAGTGGATCACTCGCCCCGGCCCGCCGCCGGTGTCGGCCCGACCAGCCACGGCCTCCGCCGCGCTGCCGTGCCTGCGGCCTGAGCCCCACCATTTCCCGGCACAAACCGGCGAACATCGACCTAAATGTCCGAATAAAGCCAGGTTTGTCCGCCTGAATGGCGGGTAGCGAGCCGGCCGCCGCAGGGCACGTCCACCCGGCGCGGCTACGACGCCGCGTCGTAGCGGGCACCCCTTGGACCTGGCCCCCGAGCCCGCTAACAATGGCTGAGTCGCCAGCTGCGGCGGTGGTCCGATCCACTGCCGCACCTTCCGCCGGCGGTCACCATCCGTGACCGCCCCGGTGTCGACTCCCGCCCGCCGGCCCTGCCGGGCCGGCCGAGCCGCGGGACGAGGCACCCCCATGATTGAGGTCGAACTCCCACATGCCCGTGATCGCCACCCGCATGCGCAAGTCCGCCGCCCTGCTCACCGCCGCCGCCGGCATCGCCGTCATCGGCGCCGCCGTCGTCCCGACCGCCGCCTCGGCCAGCACGCCGCAGGAGCTGGCCGCGAGCATCGTCCCCGCCGACCAGCTCGCCTCCTTCAGCCAGATCATCTCCCACGAGAGCGGCTGGAACGTCACCGCGACCAACGCCTCCTCGGGCGCCTACGGCCTCGGCCAGGCCCTGCCCGGCAACAAGATGGCCTCCGCCGGCGCCGACTGGAAGACCAGCGCCTCCACCCAGATCAAGTGGGCCTACGACTACATGAACGGCCGCTACGGCAGCCCGAACGCCGCCTGGGCCTACTGGCAGATCCACCACAACTACTGACCGGCCCCACACCCGCCGGTCACCCGCACGCCCCGCGACGGACGCCACAAGCCGAATCCGGGGCCGACCGGGACCACCTCCGAGGGGCCCGGTGCGCACACCACGCGCACCGGGCCCCTCGGCGTCGTCCGCGGCGCCGCACCCACCCGGGCCCGGCCACGCGGTCGCGCGACCCGGCATCGATCAACGCACGGCGCGCGGCCGACGCGCGGCGCCGAACCCGGGGTTGCCCGGCCGGCCCGCCCGCAGGGGCAGCGGATCGCGCAGCCTGGCCACGTACCGCCGGTAGGCCCGCGCCTCGGCCGTGACGGCCTCGACGTCGGCGAGGCGGTCCGGGAACAGCACGCCGCCCGCGTGCAGTCGGGCATCCGCCCCGAACAGGTTGCCGTGCAGACGGCCCGTCGTCAGCCGGCCCCGGTTCCCCGGTACGACCGCGGACCGGCCGGCCACCACCGGGCCGCGGTTGACCTGGAACCAGACCTCGCGCCTGTTCCCGAACAGCACGACACTCTCGCGGAGATCACGCACGTCGGTGTACACCTCGAAGTCCCAGTCGCCCGGGGCTCCCCCCGAGCCGTGGTTCCCGCGGAGGTGGTGCATGAAGCGGGGCAGGCCGACGGGCGCACCGAACGGAATCACCGCGTCGGCATACGGCTCACCGGCGACGAAGTGGATCCTGAACTCCAGCCCGTACAGCCGCCCGTGGACCCTGTTCCTGATGCAGAGCGAGAACGTGTCCGCGTCGCCGTGGCCGGCGCGGCTCTCGGCAGGGACGTGCCGGCTCAGGTACTCGAACGACAGTGTCTCCGGATCGGCCAGGAGGCCGGGGATCCGTTCGACCGAGCCGTGCACCAGGTAGAGGCACATCAGGTCCACCGGATGCGTCTCGTGTGCCAGCCGCGTCAGGAATCCATCGGAAAAGCCGTCCCGCACAGGTGTCTCCCATTGTCACGTGCAGCCGCCCGCCCCTCAGGACCGTCGACCCGCAGGTCAGCCGGCCTCGGAGCCGACGGGCGGAATCGGGCTCTCATCCGGGAGGGCCCAGCCCGGCCTTCGGCCGGGCTGCGGACCGGCGAGGACCTGGACATCGAACGGGCTCAGGTCGTTGCCGTGGTTCCGGGCGGTGAATCCGGCCGCCGACAGGATCGCGATCACCGCGTCGGCCATGGCGGCCTCGACCTCTCCGCATTGCCGGATCGCCGCGGTGACCCCTCGTTGATGCCTGGCGTCAGCGATGACATTGCTCCGCAGCTGCGGGCCGACCCTCCAGGTCACGACGACTTCCGGATCCCCCTCGCCGAAGAAGAGGAGGTCCGCCATGTCGACGATGACCTCCGCACCGACGGCCACCTCGACGGCCGGTCCGGGCGCGACCACCGGCAGCCCGGCCGCGGCGAGCTCGTTACGGACCCGCTGGGCCAGCCGCTCGTAGTCGGCCCGCACGCTCTCCACACCCGTCTCCATGCCCGCAACCTATCCGGCCGCTCTGACACGAAGGGCTGCGGCGGCGTCACGGCTGCTCGGCAGTGCGGTGGGGTGCGAGCGCGAGGTGGGTGAGGACCGCGCCGAGCGCGGACAGGGCCGCCAGGACGAGGCCGAGCGTGTGGAAGGCGCTGGTCAGACCTTCTGCCAGCGCTGCGTGATGCGCTCCGGCCACCTGTCCCTGGACGGCTCGCCCGGCGATCCGGGTTGCCGAGGCGGAGGGGAGGCCGCTGCCGTGGAGCCGGGTGGCGGTGAGCGTGGTGAGCAGGGCCGCGGCGCCCGCGACGGCGACGGACTCGCCGGTGATGCGCATCGTGTTGAAGATGCCTGCCGCGGCTCCGGCGTTCCGGACCGGGACGGTGCTCACGGCGGCGTTGTCCATGACCCCGAACGCCAGTCCCACGCCGGCGCCGAAGGGCAGCAGGGGAAGCGCCAGTTCCGCCCACGATCCGTTGCTGTGCAGGGTCACCAGGAGCAGGGATCCGACCGCGATCAGTGCGGAGGCACAGGTCAGCACCGTTCGCACGGAGGTGCGGGCGGCCAGGTGACCGGCGGCGAGCGGCAGGAGCAGGACCGGGGCGGTCATCGGCAGCAGGAGCAGGCCGCCGGCCACGGCGGTGCGGTCGGCGACGCCCTGGAGGTAGGCGGGCAGGTAGACCAGCAGGATGACGAAGCCCAGGGTGACCGTGAAGGGCTGGCAGACCACCGCGACGAATCCGGGCCTGCGGAACAGGCGGACGTCGAACATCGCGCGCTCCCCCAGCCGGGCCTCGACCGCACCGAACAGCGCGACCAGCGCCACGGCCGCCGCGAGCAGCAGCAGGGTGCTCGGCGCGCTCCAGCCGGCGGATCCGGCCCGGACGAAGGCGAAGGACAGGCAGGCCAGGCCGGCCGTGAAGGCGACCAGCCCGGCCACGTCGAGGGCGGGCCGGGCGGCGTTGCGGGATTCCGGGGCCCGGGTGGCGCACAGCCACGCGGGGACGGACATCGCCGCGACCAGGACGAACACCGACCGCCAGCCGGCCGCCTCGACCAGCGCTCCGGCGAGCAGCGGCCCGATCGCCAGGCCCGTACCGAAGGAGGAGCCGAGGATGCCGAAGGCCAGCTGCCGGCGCCGTCCGGACGTGGAGTGGGCCAGCACCGCCGCTCCCGAGGCCAGCACGGCCGCGGCCCCGCACCCCTGGACGGCCCTGGCCGCGTCGGCCACGGCCATGGAGGGTGCCAGTGCGACCAGCAGGGACACCGCTCCGACCAGGGCGATGCCGGTCAGCAGGACGCGGCGCCTGCCGAGCCGGTCGGCGAGGCTGCCGGCCGCGAGCGGCAGCGCGGCGAAGGTGATGTTGAAGGCGTTCAGCATCCACTGTGCGGCACCGACCGAGGAGCCCAGGTCGGCGGCCATGCTCGGCAGGGCCACGGCGGCCCCGGTCACGGAGAACGGCAGCATCATGCTGGCGGACCCGACCGCGACCACCGTGGGCCAGTAGCCGCGCCCGTGATCATCGAGAGAGGAAGGTGTGGACATGCCCTCGATCGTTCGCAACCGGCACCGGCGGATGAAGAGAGCGCCGTTCCCTGGGACTGACAGGGCCACCTTCCGACCGGTGCACCCCTGCCGACGCCCCCCATACTGGGGCGCATGGCCGACCCGATCATGATCGCCGGCAGCCTCGGCGACTACCTCCGCGCCCGGCGAGCCCTGGTGTCACCCGCCGACGCGGGCCTGCCGGCGACCGGCCGGCGCCGGGTGCCCGGCCTGCGCCGCGAGGAGGTCGCGGAGCTCGTCGGGCTGAGCACCGACTACTACGTCCGCCTGGAGCAGGGGCGCGCGGACCGGCCCTCCGACGCGGTCCTGGACGCACTCGGCAGGGCGCTGCGGCTCGGGCCGGCCGAGCGCGCCCATCTGTACGACCTGGCCCGGCCGCCCCGCC
The DNA here is from genome assembly GCF_040303045.1 of Kitasatospora sp. NPDC096140. Lineage (NCBI taxonomy): Bacteria > Bacillati > Actinomycetota > Actinomycetes > Kitasatosporales > Streptomycetaceae > Kitasatospora > Kitasatospora sp. NPDC096140. Next base: position 21,926 of record NZ_JBEOUW010000029.1, on the reverse strand, counting down.
GTGCCGCGGCGAGGGCAGCAGCCGGTGGACGGGCGGACGGGCTGCGGTCCACCCTGCGGCAGGTGGTCGAGGCCGTCCCGACCGCCCCCGCCATGATCATGAACGAGCGCAACGACGTCCTGGCGTGGAACGGACCGGCTGCCGCGCTGATCGCCGACTTCCCCAACCTCCCGCCGCGCGAGCGGAACATGGCCCGCCGGATCTTCCTGGACCCCGACGCGCGAGAGATCCACCTGGACTGGAACGAAGCCGCGCGCACCACGGTCGGCATCCTGCGCATGGCCGCCGGACGCCACCCGCACGACCCCGAACTCGTGCGCCTGGTCGGCGAACTGTCGCTGGGCAGCGAGACCTTCCGCAAGCTGTGGGCCACCCACCACGTCCACGAGAAGACCCACGGTCCCAAGCGCTTCCGGCACCCCGCGGTCGGAGAGCTGACGCTCGGTTACGAGTCCTTCCAGGTCCCCGGCGCCGCCCACCACCTCCTCGTGATCTACACGGCCCCGCCCGGAAGCCCGGCGGAGGAGGCGCTGAACCTCCTCGGCAGCCTCATCGCCTCCGGGGCCGCCTCCCGGACGGCTCCCGTCATCACTCCCCGGGCGGGGAGCGCGGCGAGCTGACCGTCCGGGTCCTTGTGGCGGACCGTCGGCGGGCCCGTGGCGGACCGTCGGCGGGCCCGTGGCGGACCGCCGGCAGGTGCACGGCGGACGGCCGGCGGAAACCGGGTTGCCCGGGCGGCGGCCCGTCGACGATCATCCTGGGGTCCTGACACCCCAACCCCGGAGACACATGGCCACCGAACTGTCCGAAGCCCGGAAGCTCTTCGAGTCCGGTGACTCGCAGGGATCGATGCGGGTGCTGCGCTCCGCCGCCGACCGCCTCCCGCCCGCCGAGACCGCGGCGCTGGTGGCCGAGTTGGCCAGGGGCGCCGGCTTCGAGAACCTGGCCGAGGCTTCGACAGCGCTGGCGGCCGGGCCCGGGCAGGCCGACCGGCTGTACGCCTACGGCTACGCCTGCGTCGAGCGCGGCATCGACGCGGTGGCCGTCCCCGCGCTGCGGGAGGCGCTGCGCCTGGTCCAGGCACCGCCCGCCCCCGCGCCGCCCACCCCCGCGGCGCGCACCGGCCTGTTCCGCCGCAAGCCCAAGGAGCAGAAGGAGCAGAGCGGCCGACAGCCCGGTCTGCGCAAGGTCCTGCTGGAGCTGGTGTCCGCCCTGGAGGGCTGCGAGCGGCACACCGAGGCACTGGCCGTGCTGCGCGAGCACGACGCCCGCCTCGGCGACTGGCCCGACCGGTACCTGACGGTCTACAACGCGCTGATGGCCGGCCGGATATCCCTGGCCCGCGAGGTGTACGAGGCGCTGTCGGCCTCCGAGGGGGTCTGGGTCGGCCCGGGGCAGCGGGTGGGGCGGATGCTGGAGCGGGCCGCGGCCCTGCCTCCCGCCGACGACCGGGACCTGCGCGGCTGGCACCACGTGCTCACCGGCGGCCTGCTCACCACCCTCTCCCCGCACGGGTACGACCAGGGCATGACCGGCCGCTGGGCCTACCTGCAGGACGACTTCGACCAGTGCCGCCACGGTCTGGAACGCCTGTGCACCGTGCTGGCCGCGACCGGCCGCAAGCCCGCGTCGGTCGCCCTGCTGACCGACCGGGGCAGCCGGGCCCTCGGACTGGCCGCGGCGCAGCTGCTCGGCGTGCCGGCGGCGCCGTTCCGGCCGGGGCAGCCGGACGTGCTGGTGGTCGCGTACGACCTGAACGAGTGCGATCCCGCCGAGGTGGCGCAGCTGCGCGAACGGGCGGAGGGCCAGCTGCTCTTCGAGCACGCCACCTGCTGGACCGACCCGCCCGCGGTCACGGCCGACGTGTCCACCCTGCTGGGGCAGATCGTGAACGCCCCGTGGGAGCCCGGCCTGCAGTTCGGCGAGGACGGCGAACCGGAGGAGGCCGGGCCCGACCGGCGCTCGGCCGAGGAGCTCGCCGAGGCGATCCTGGCCGCCGCTCCGACCGCCCCGGAGGGGGACGGTCAGACCCCGCCCGACGGGGACGACGTCCTCACGGCCTTCGTCACCCGCGCCACCGGCTGGCCCGCCGCGGGCCCGCGCGACCGCATCGGCTCGGCCGGCCCGGTCCGGAGCTCGCGCTTCGCGTGACGGCCCGACCCGACCGCTCCGGTCCGCGGACAGGGCCGTCACCTGTCCGCGGACCGGACCGGTGGGTCCGGTGCCTCACCCCGCCCCGCCCTGCCGCCGCTGTCCGCCGGCCCGCGCCGCGACGGCTTCGGTGAGGCGTCCCGGTCCTTCGGCGCTGGTCTGGAGGAACAGGTTCGGTTCGATGAGTTCCAGTTCCAGGACGACCGGTTCCCCGGCGTTGTCCAGCACCAGGTCCACCCTGGCGAACAGCAGCGCGTCGGGTGACGGGACCGCGGCCAACGCCGCCGACGCGGTGCGGAGTTCGGCCTCGGTCGGCCGGTACGGTGCGACGCCGAGGTGCGGCACCCGGTCGTTGTCGATCACACCGGGCTCCGTCAGCAGGGGGGCCTTGCGGATCGCGTGGCTGAAGGCACCGCCGATGAAGATCAGCGCGCGTTCTCCCTCCGCCACCCGGGGCAGGTACGGCTGGACCATCACGCTGCGGCCCTGCTCCAGCAGCATCCGGGCATGACGGGCGGCTTCCGCGTGCCGGCCGGGCTCGTAGCGCGCGGTGTCCACGGCGCCCGCGGAGACCGCCGGCTTGACCACCACACCGTCCGCCCCTCCGAAGTCCGCCGGGGTGCAGGCGCTTCCGGGGTCGAGGAACCGGGTCGGCACGACGGCGACCCCGCTCCGGGCGAGCTCCCCCAGGTAGTGCTTGTCGCTGTTCCAGCGGACCACGGGCGCGGGGTTCCACAGCCGGGTGGCGCCCGCCGTGGTGTCCGCCCAGGCCAGGAACTCGTCGAGCCGTTCCACGTAGTCCCAGGTCGATCGGATGACCGCCAGGTCGAACCGGCCCCAGGCCCCGGGGTCCGCGTTCACGTCCGCGTCCCACACCACCGGCTCCGCCGACAGTCCGCCGGAGCGCAGCGCGTCCACGATCAGCGGGAGGTCCACGTCGTATTCGAGGCCGACCCCGCTGGTGACGACAGCAACCCGCGCAGCACTCATGCAACTCTCCCGCCGAAGACCCCGGCCGCACCGGGAAGGGGCGGCGCCCGCACAACGGCTGCGATCATGCCATCACCACCTCCGGGGCAGCCCGTCCGCACCGCCGCCCGCATCGCCCCGCTCCTCAGGACGCCCCGCTCCTCAGGACGGCTCCGCTTCAGGACAGCTTCGCCTCCGGGGCGAAGGCGGGCAGCTTGGCGAGACTGCTGCGCACGGCCTCGGCGCCGTACTCGAACATCTGCCGCTCGTAGTCGCCGACCGCGTCGAGCAGGTCCCGGCGGCCTTCGTCGGCCTCGATCAGGCGGCGGCGCAGCAGGTCGGCGTCGCGCAGCGCGGTGTTCGCGCCGTTGCCGCCGGTCGGGGAGGTGGCGTGGATCGCGTCGCCGAGCAGCGTGACCGGGCCGGACGCCCAGCGCTCACCGGGCTTGACCACCCGGATGGACAGCAGCGTGCTGTTGTCCGGGTCGGCCTGCTCGATCAGCGCGCGCAGCTGCGGGTGCCAGCCCTCCGTCCTGGCCAGCACGGCGTCCTGCGCGGTCAGTCCGCCGAGCGAGCCGTTCGGCGGCAGGATCATGGCCCAGCGCACGTAGTCGCCGATGTCGGGCAGCGTGACGTCGGGGGCCAGGTGCTCGGCGGCCTGCTTCGGCGGGGTGCGGAAGCGCATCGCGCCGAGCAGCAGGCTGACGCCGTCGCCCGTGATCTTCGAGCCGTAGGCCCTGGACAGGTCGGCGAACTCGTCGGTCAGCGGGGTGCGGCCGATGACGAACCGGACGCCGGTGTCGGTCGGGGTGGTCTGCGGCGACAGCACCCCGCGGACCGCGGAGGTGACGCCGTCGGCGCCGACGAGCAGGTCGGCGGTGGCCGGGTCGCGGCGGGCGAACCGGGCCCGGACCGTGCCGTCGGCCGCCAGGTCGTAGCCGGTCAGCGCGGCATCGGTGTGCACGGTGAGGCCGGTCAGCAACAGGTGCCGCAGCACCTGCCGGTCGACCACGATGCCGGTCCGGCCGGCGCCGAGCCTGCCGATCTCGTTCAACTGCGGGTCCAGGACCAGCTGCTCGGCGGAGGCGTCCGTGACGATCTCGTCCAGCAGCGCGTGCCAGCGCGCCGGCAGGCAGTCGCGCACCGCCCGGAAACCGATCGGGTCCAGCACGAGCCGGTAGCCCTGGAACCGCGAGACGATCCCCGGGTCGCGCTCGAACACCTCGGCCTCGATCCCGGCTCCGCGCAGACCCTGCGCGAGTGCCAGGCCTCCCAGACCGGCTCCGACAACGGAAACTCGCATCACACACCTCCGGGACATCGTGTACCTCCGGGACATCGCGACGAACTTAGTTCGTCCTGACGTTCTAAGTTCTACTCAACGAACTTAGTTCGCGTCAAGGTATAGTGGTCGGCATGTCCCCCGATCCCCGCCAGAGCCGCGCGGCTCGCCACGCCCGACCCGCAGCGGAGCCCGCGTCGGCACCCCGCAGGAAGCCGATCACCGTCGAACGGATCACCGACGCCGCCCTGGAGGTCGTCGCCACCGAGGGGTACGACGCGCTGACCATCCGCCGGGTCGCCGCCGTGCTCGGCACCGGTCCGTCGTCGCTGTACGCGCACATCGTCAACAAGGACGACATCGACGACCTGCTGATCGGCAGGCTCTACTCCCGGGTCGTGCTCCCCGCACCCGACCCGGCCGCCTGGCGCGAGCAACTGCTCGGGGTGTACGCACAGATCCGCGACCTGTACCTGGAGTACCCCGGGATCTCCCGCGCCGCGCTGGCCTCGGTGCCGACCAACCTGGAAACGCTGCGGGTCGGCGAAGGAATCCTGGCGATCCTGCTCACGGGCGGCATCGAACCGAGGACCGCCGGATGGGCCCGCGACGCGCTGTCCCTCTACGTCAGCGCCTACGCACTGGAGCAGTCGCTGGTGCGGCAACGGCGCCGGCAGCAGCACCAGGAGTGGGTGCTCAGCCACGAGGAGCTGCTGGACCGCTTCACCGCCCTGCCCGCCGAGGAGTTCCCGCAGACCCGACGCCACGCCGCCGAGCTGATCTCCGGCACCGGACACGACCGCTTCGACTTCGCCCTCGGCCTGATCGTCGACAACCTGCGGCCCACGTCCGGCTGACCCGCGGAGTAGCGGGCACGGCGGTCCGCTTGGCCTAGCGGTCCGCTTGGCCCGGCGATCCGCTTGGCCCGGCGGTCCGCGGGTGCCCGGTCGAGGCCGCCCCGGGGGCCGTGGTGGGCAGGTGCGGAAATCGGATCCCGGAGCAGCGATGAGTTTCGCCGCCCGGGCCGGTCTACATCCCGACCGGAACGACCCACTCATCGGGAGTACAGACATGGGCCTGATCCACATCGAGCTGTTCACCACCCTCGACCTCGTCGGGCAGGCACCTGGCGGCCCCGACGAGGACCCGGTGGGGTTCCCCTTCGGCGGCTGGCAGGTGCCCCTGCTGAACGAGGTCACCGGGGCGCAGATCCTCGCCGCGTACAAGGGCACGGACGCCCTGCTGCTCGGGCGGCGGACGTACGACATCTTCGCCGCGCACTGGCCGCACCAGAAGGACGGCGAGATCGCCGAACTGTTCAACCGGGTGCCGAAGTACGTGGCCTCCCGCGGCACGCCCGAGCTGCCGTGGGCCGGCTCCACGCAGCTCGGCCCGGACCTGCCCGCCGCGGTGCGCGAGATCCGGGACCGGCACGAGCACGTGAAGGTCGTCGGAAGCCTCGACCTCGTCCAGACCCTCCTGCGCGAGAAGCTCTTCGACCGCCTCGACCTCTGGGTGCACCCGATCGTGCTCGGCGTCGGGAAGAAGGTGTTCGACGGCGGCGCAGTGCCCACCAACCTCACACTCGTTGAGCCCCCGGCAGCCGGCCCCCAGGGCACCCTGTACCTGCGCTACGGACTCGCCGACGGCACCCCCCGCACCGGCGACATGAACGCACCCGACCGAGGCCTCGGGCACGACGGAAGCCGGTGATCCCGATGACCACCGTCAACACCCGCGGGATCGCCCTGGGCATCGAGTCGTTCGGTGACCGGGACGCACCACTGGTCCTGCTCGCGGGCGGGCCGACGATGCTCTCCTGGCCCGACGCGCTCTGCGAGCGCCTCGCCGCCGGCGGACACCGTGTGGTGCGCTACGACCTGCGTGACAGCGGGCAGTCCACGACGGAGGATCCGCAGGCGCCCGCCTACACCCTGCGCGATCTCGCCGCCGACGCCGCGGCCCTCGCCGACGCGCTCGGCGGGGCGCCCGCGCACCTCGCGGGGATCGGCGTCGGCGGCATGGTCGCCCAGGTGGCCGCGCTCGACCATCCGGACGCGTTCCGCGCACTGACCCTGGTCGGCACCCGCGCGGTCGCCCCCGGCCCGCCCGACGACGACCTCCCCGACCACGACCGGGCGGTGATGAGCCGGCTGTTCGCGCGTCCGATGCCGGACTGGACCGACCGCGAGGCGGTCGCCGCGTTCGCCGCGGCCGGCGCGGAGATCCTCGGCGACGATGCCGAGGCGGCTCGCGCCACCGCCGCGCGCATCTGGGACCGTACCCCCGGCACCACGCCCCCGGTCCAACTGGCCAACCAGCTGGGCCTGGTGTTCTCCGGCCTCGACTGCACACCCCGCTGGCGCGAACGCCTGCCCGGGATCGGCGTCCCCACGCTCGTCGTCCACGGCCGGCACAACCGGTTCTTCCCGGTCGGCAACGGCGAGGCGATCGCCCGCGCGATCCCCGGGGCACGGCTGCTCGTCCTCGACGAGGCGGCCACCGCGCTCCCCGAGACCGCGGTCGGCGACGTCACCGCAGCGATGCTCGCACTCCGGTAGCGCGCGGAGGGCTCACGCCTGCTCCGCGCCGTCCGCCCCCCGGGGCCGGGCGGCGCGGAGCAGCGGCCGGCGCCGCCCTGCGCGCGGCGCCGACTGTCGGGAGGCGGCACTACGGTGCCGCATGACACCCCGATTCCGCCGCCGCCTTCGTCCCCTCGGCCTCCGCGGACTCCCCTCGCGACGGTGCAGGGCTGGTCAGGCGATTCCGTCTCACTCCGTCGGCAGACCTGCCTCGGCTGCGAGGACGGCGAGGGCCTGCTGCAGGGCGGTGAGCTGGGCCGGCGTCAGGGCGGCGGTGAACTGCCGGTCGAGGGTCTGTGCGGTGGCGGTGCACCGGGCGAGGAGTTCGCGGCCCTCGTCGGTGAGGGTGAGGATCTGGCGGCGGCGGTCGGCGGGGTCGCGGACCCGTTCGACGGCGCCCAGGCGTTCGAGGTGGTCGGCCAGCGAGACGACCAGGCTGGGCACCACTCCGAGTCGGGCGGCCAGGTCCTGTTGCGACGCTGACGTCGCGTGAGCGAGGGCGACCATCAGGCCGACGTGCTTGGGTTTGACGCCCAGTGGCTCGACCGCGGCGGCGAAGCGGTCGGCGGCGACCGTCCCGAGCGTGCCGAGCTTGAACACCACGGTGCCGGGGATGCCTGCGCCCTCGGCGCTGGCCGGCCGACCACCCTTGACTTCATCCATGCCTCGAAGCATACAATCGCCATAATGATTCACGGCTCGAATGATTCGAGGAGAGAAGAACATGCAGATCGTGCTGGCGAGCCTCAACGCCGCCGTCGCCCTGCTCTCGGGGGTCTCGTCCCTGGTCGGCCTGGCCCGGCCGTCCCTCGCACTGGCCGAAGGCGAACAGCTCGGCCCCGGCGGGACGTTCTTCCTCGGCGCCTACGCCGCCCGGGCACTGCCGCTGAGCCTGGTCACCCTGGTCGCGCTGGCGGCAGGTCCCGCAACGGCGCTGCCGCCGGTGCTGGTGGTGTCGGGGCTGGCCCAGGTGGGGGACGCGGTGCTCGGCGCCCGACGGGGCAACCGGCCGATGGTCGCCACCTGCATCGTCCTGGCCCTGATCCACCTCGGCTCGGCCGGCTGGCTCCTCGCCCGCTGACGCCCCCCGACGACCCGCCGACCCGCCGACCCGCCATCATCCCGGCCGGGGCCTGAGGAATCGGAAGGACCATCGAGTTCCGCACCCTGCGGCCATCGGGCCGCCGCTCGGTCCGGATCCGTCAGGGGCCGACCACGCGGCAGCTCGGCCACGGGAGGCCGGCCGCGGCGGCGGGAGGCGTGGTTGGACGGCGGCCCCGACTGCGGTGGGGGCCGCCGTGCCGGGAATGCTAGACCGGCGAACCCGTTGCGAACAAGGCTTTGACCTGGGATTTTACGGCCGCGGACATGCCATCCGGAGCATGGCGCTCCGCACTCCGCCCTGCCCCGCCGCCCGCCGGGGCGCCGGCGGACCCGGGCGGGGCGCGCTGAGGAGCCGGACCGGCGGGCGGCGGGACGGGCCGCCGACCGGTCCGACTCCTGGTCGCCGTGCTCGCCGTGCTTGCCGGGACACAGTCGACAAGGCGTCCGGACGGGCGGGCGAGGACCTCGTGGGAGGGGTCAGGGGTTACAGGTGGCGGGGGTGGTCGAGGTGTTGGGCTCGGTGCACAGGGGGCCGAGGCCCGTGACGGCGTCGGGGCGGGTGATGAAGGCGAGCGGCCCCGCGTTGTGCTCGCCGTTGAACGGCGTGCTGCCGGTGAAGCCGCAGGGCGCCGCGTCGGCGGGGCTGTTGAACCAGAACCCGACGTGGAAGGTGTTGGTGGGCGGCAGGGCGACGTCCGGGTCGAAGCCGAAGATCTGGTCGAGCAGGATGGTGCGGATCCGGGCCCGGCCGTCCCCGTGGTGGTCGGTGTGGAGGTCGGACTGGTACCAGGCCAGGCCGAAGCTGCCGGTGAACGAGGGGTCCGGGCTCCCGTCCGCCAGCTGGTTGCTGCGCTGGACCGTGAACAGGTCGAAGTCGAGGTCGGGCTTGAAGCCGTGCAGCTGGATGTCCATGGTGTCGTTCAGTTCGCCGCGGCGGACCTCGGCCTCGACGCGCGGAGTGCTGCCGTTGCCGGCCAGGCACGGCAGGAACGCGGCGTTGGGGAACAGGCGGAACTTGGTCGTGTCGTTCGCACCGTTGTGCGGTGCGACAGCGCTGGCGGTGCCCGTGCCGGAGAGGGTGAGGGCGGCCAGTGCCAGCGCGAGCCCGAAGGCGCGGCCCGGGCGGAGCCGGTGCAGGGACATGAGTCTCCTTCCAGAGAAGATGACACTCTGAGTAGCTGAAAGTCACATACTGTGACCCGGCCCCAACCTGTACCACCCCGTCGCACCGCAACCGCTCCGGCACGCCGTCCGGCCACGGCCGACGCGTCCCTGACAGGCCATCGGACCAATCCTCGCCGCGCGAGTGGCCGAAGTGCCGACGCTCAGCCCCGTTGCGCCGACCGGGTACGGCACGGGCCCGGGCCACCGCGTGGTGGCCCGGGCCCGGGTGGCGGTGCAGCACGCGCCTGGCCGGTCAGCCCTCCTGGGTCTCGTGCCAGGGCTCCGGGGAGTGCGGGTCGAGGTCGATCCGGAACTCCAGGCAGTTCACCTCTTCCACGTTCTGAGCGTGGTCGACCGAGCGGTACTCGACCTGGTGCCGGCCGTTTCCGCGCACCGTGAACGGCCCGGTGTAGGGCGTCCACGCGCCGCCGTCGACCCGGTAGTCGGTCATGGCGACGCCACTGATGTCGTCGGTGGCGTCGAGGGTGACCGTGACGTCCGAGTGGAAGACGCCGTGCCGGTCGGGGTGCGGGTGGGTGCGTGCCGTGGTGACCGGCGGGAGCGTGTCGAGGGGCAGCTCCATGACGGCGTCGTCCATCGTCATCTCGTTCTCCTCGGTCGGCGCCGGGACGCCGTTCGCGCCGGAGTGGGCGATCGAGCCGCCGCGCAGCTGGATGCTGCCCCAGTCGTCGTGGCCGGGCAGCAGGGTCTGCACCGTGTCGTTGTTGGTGTCGAACGCGACGGTGTTCTGGCTGATCATGCCGTCGCAGTTCCAGTCGACCTGGCCGGCGCCCGACTGGACGGTGACGAACCGCGAGCCCTGCTTGGTGTTCGGGCACCAGTGCGCGACGTCGTAGCCCGAGGTGCTGGGCGGGAACTGGCGCTCGTTCAGCGTGGGCTCGTTCAGCGTGCCCACCTGCCGGGAGTAGTCCATGATCCCGGTGGTCGTGCCGATCGACAGGCCGCCGAGCTGGTAGGAGTAGTTCATCACGCTGAAGTACTGCGGCTGGTGGTTGGGCGTGTCGGCGTTCCCGGCGTGCTTGAGGCCCAGGTTGTGCCCCAGCTCGTGCATCAGGGTGCCGGCCTGCTGGTCGAGGTCGCCGACCCGGTTGGCGAAGCTGCCCAGGGTGACGATGAAGTCGCTGCTCGGGGCCCCGGCGGCGATGCCGCTGTAGGTCACGCCTGGCTGCAGGTTGTGGGCCGAGATCGCGTAGTGGAAGATCGAGCTCCGGCCGGTGCTGATGAAGCCGCCCTTGGCCGTCTTGATCTTGTTGAAGTCGTCCCAGAGGTAGCGCCCGTTGGCGTCCACCGTCCCGAGGTTGGCCGCCTCGGTCTGCTTCTTCGCCTTGCTGAGCGTCCCCCAGGTGGTGTTCTTCGAGAAGTCGAGGATGCTGTCCGGGCCCTCGTCGACGTGCAGGTTGATCCCCGTGGTCGGGCTGTGCCGGTTGTACGGGGAGTTCTTGAAGGCGTCGACCACCTTCCTGATCGCGTCGCTGGTGAGCGCGTGGCTGTGGGTGTCGTCCGCCATCCAGTCGACCTGGACGAAGATGTCCGGCTTGTTGACGTCCGCGCCCATCGCCTTGAGGTCGATGAACTGCGCGGGGCTGCCGTCGCTGGGCTGGATCGTGACGCCGTTGCGCTTCCAGTCGTCCGGGATCCCGTCGCAGGTGGTGGAGTTGCAGTCGACGGTGAAGGTGACGGGGGTGAAGGGGTCGGTGCCCCCGGTGTGGCTCACCACGTAGCCGGTGGGCGCGGTCTCGGTGAAGGTGTTCGGCTCGTCGAGCGGGGCCGGGACGTTCCAGCCGAGCGTGACCACGGTGCCCTGGCTCTCGCCGGCCACCTGGTAGGTGACGGTCCCCGACGCGCCGGCGGAGCCCCTGCACACGCCCACGTTGAACTGTCCGGTGCCGCCGAGGGCGGCGAGCCGGGCCGGCGGGTTCGTGTTGGCGCACCCGTCGGTGATCTGGAGGTTGACGAAGGTCAGGTCGCGGTCGCTGCTGTTGACGAGGTTCACCCCGACCAGGCCGCCCGCCCGGCGCGCGGCCGCGGCGGGGGTGATGGTCGCGACGAGGGTGAGCAGGGCGAGGGCCAGCACGAACAGGGGTGCCGGGCTGGGGTGTCGGAGGAACCGTGGGAGCACGGCGGCGCCGGGAGGACGATCTGCAGTCATGGCATCACGCTAGGTGTCCGGCCGTCGCGAACCTGTCATGCCCCGTCGGACAGTCACCCCGACGGCGGCCAGCCGGGAGCGGGCGGCCGCGTCCGCTCCCGGTCGGCGGCGTCGTCCGCTTCCGGTCGGCGGCGTCGGATCAGACGCCGGACGAGGCGTCGGACGAGACGCCGGACGGAGCGTGGGACCGGCCGTCGGACGCGACGCCGACGGCCGTACGCACGGCCGGGCCCGCGGGCGCGCCCGCCCGCCGACGCCGCCGTCGCACGGCGTGCCAGCCGCGGAGCGAGGCGGCGAGGGCGGCCGTGAGGATCATGGCGAGGCCACAGCCGACCAGCAGGACCGGCGCCGCCACACGGTTCAGGAGCAGCCCGCCGAGCGTGGCCCCCAGGGGCGAGGCCGTGATGAGCACCGCACTGCGGGCGGCGAGCACGGTGGTGAGCGATCCGCTCGGCGCCCTCTCCTGGAGCAGCGCCAGCGACAGCGCGGAGTACGGTCCGTAGACGACGCCGGCCGCGGCGAAGCCGATCAGTGACGGGACGGCGTTGTGCGCGACCGCGAACGGCAGCAGGCCGATGCCGTGGCCGGCGACGATGGCGAGCATGGTCGGCCACAGCGGCAGTCGCCCGGCGGCTCCGGCACCCAGCGCCCCGACGACGGCTCCGGCGCCGAACGCGGCCCAGTAGGCGCCGAGCAGGCCCGCGCCGTCGTCCAGGGAGTGCGCGACGAACAGCGGCAGGGCGACCTCGACCGGCCCGTAGGCGAGGTTGAACAGCCACGTCAGCGCCAGCAGTCCGAGCAGCTCCGGGTGGCGCCGGAACACCCCCAGCCCCTGCCGCGCCCCACCGGTGCCGGGCGGCCCGGCCGGTGCCGCCGGCAGGGCGATCCGGCCGACCTGCACCGCGAGCACGGCGAAGGTGACCGCGTCCAGGCCGATGATCCACGCCGGCGACACCACGCCCGCCAACAGGCCTGCCAGCACCGGGCCGAGCACGGTCGCGCTCGACAGGCTGGTGCTCAGCACACTGTTCGCGGCCAACCGCAGACCGTCGTCCAGCAACGGCGCGAACAGCGCGTACTTGCCGGCCTTGCCCCAGGCGTGGAGGAACGAGGACGCGCCCAGCAGGACGACGTAGCCGACCGGGCCGAGCACACCGGTCAGGTACCCGACCGGGACCGCGCCCAGCAGCAGGGCCCGCAGGACGGCGTCGGCGACGAGCAGCCGCTGCGCCGACAGCCGCCGCAGCCGGCGGCCCAGCACCAGCGCGCCGAGCGCGCCCGGCAGGGTGTACGCGGCCACACAGATCCCGACCAGCGCGCCCTGACCGCCGCGCGGGGCCAGCGAGAGCGCCAGCCAGGCGACGGCGACGGTGCTCATGCCGTCCCCCAGGTCCGACAGGGCGAAGACCGGCAGCAGGCGGCGGAAGGGGCGGACGGCGAACAACGGGCGGTAGGCCCCGGGCAGCACGTGCCCCAGAGATGAGAACATGCACGTCACGGTCGTGCTTCAAGCGCGCGTGAAGTCAACCCGTCGGGGGCGTGGGCGTGCGGTACCTGGGAATTGGCGAGCTGTCACGGACCGTCGGGGTCCGGGCGTCCGCGCTGCGCTACTGGGAGGAGCGCGGACTGCTGCCGGGCGCCCGGCGCGAGGCGGGGCGCCGGGTCTGGCCGGCCGGTGCGGTCCGGCGGGTCGCGCTGATCCGGATGGCGCAGCGGGCCGGCTTCACCCTCGCCGAGATCGCCGCCCTCCTGAACGACGACACCTCACCCGGGGCCACCCGCCAGTGGCGCGAGCTGGCCGCCCGCAAACTCCCCGAGCTCGACGAGCACATCGCCCAGACCCAGGCGCTGCGCCGGGCCGTCGCGGACTGCATGGCCTGCGGCTGCATGAACTTCGACCAGTGCGTGCTGCTGACGCCCTCCGGCGAGGCACCCTGACGCCTGTGGTTTCGAACTGCTCCGCCCGAGGGCACCGACAACTATCAAGGCCTTCGCCAACCTCTACGGCGCCAAGTTCCCCATGGCCGTCAAGAAGATCACCGACGACCAAGACGTCCTGCCGGCCTTCTTCGACTACCCGGCCGAGCACTGGATCCACCTGCGGACCACCGACCCCATCGACTCGACTGTCGCCACCGTCCGCCTTCGCACGAAGGTCACCAAAGGCGCCGGCTCCCGCGCCGCCGGGCTCGCCGTGGTGTTCAAGCTCGTCGAGTCCGCCCAGACCTGCTGGCGCGCCGTCAACGGCGCCCACCTCGTCCCCCTGGTCCGCGCCGGAGCCCGCTTCGCGTGCGGGCGGCTCGTTGAGCGACCCGAACTCACTGCTGCTTGACGGGGCCCGTCCCCGCCCCGGCTCGGCCGTGGACCCGAGGCGGGTCGGCCAGGGCGCGGCGGTGTCAGCTGGTGGTCGTTGCGGGGGCGAAGGGTCCGTCCAGGGCGGCCCATTGCAGGAGCAGGACGGTCTTGCCGTCGGTGATGCGTCCATCGCGGGTCATGGCGAGGGCGTCAGCGAAGGGCAGTTCGAGTACTTCGATGTCCTCGCCGTCCTCTTCCAGCCCGCCGCCGGTCCCGGTGCGGTCGGCCGGGGTGTAGGGGGCGGCGTAGAAGTGCAGGCGCTCGGTGACCGAGCCGGGGCTCATGTAGGCGTCGAGGATGTGGGTGAGCGTACCGAGCGTCACGCCGAGTTCCTCGGCGCTCTCGCGACGGATCGCGGCGAGTGGGTCGTCGCCGTCGAGCAGCCCGGCTGCGGCTTCGACGAGCATGCCGTCTGGGTGGTCGTTGACGTAGGCGGGGTAGCGGAACTGGCGGGTGAGCAGCACGCGGCCACGCTCGGCGTCGTACGGCAGGACGACGGCGCCGTTGCCGCGGTCGTACGTCTCGCGCTGCTGGGTGACCCAGCGTCCGTCGCGGCGTCGGTAGTCGAAGGTGGTGCGACGCAGGACGTGCCAGCCATGGGATGTGAGCTCCACGTCGCGGACCACGACGTCGGGGTTGCGGTCCAGGTCGCGTCCGGCTTGGTCGAGGCCGATGCGGCCGCGGTGGTCGGGGGTCTCGATGCCGGGGCGGGCGTTCACGCGGCCTCCTGTGCGGTGCGGTGCGGGATCTCGTCCACGTCGTGGTAGACGGGCAGGCCTCGGCGGCGGGCGGTGGCGACGTCCTGGTCGGCTCCGGTGGATTCGCCGGGGAGGCGGAGTACGGCGTCGCAGTGGGCGAGCAGGCGCTCGGCGGTCGGATAGAGAACCTGGTCGGCGAGTGGATCGGTGGGGCCCGAGCCAGCCGAGCGCAGGACGGGCAGGGCCACCCATTCCCCGATCACGGGAAGGTGGCCGGCGGCGAAGACCGGCCATGCTGCCGCTTCGAGCCGGGCGAGGTTGGCGGCCATGGCCTGCGGGTCGCCGTCGGTGCCGGAGCGGTAGGGCCCGGCGATGAGGATGAGCATCGGCTTGTCGGTCATGGGGCGCTACGATACATGCAGAAACGTGCAAGAACAGGAGAGAACACGGATGATGGCTGCGGAACGGCGCGACCACCTGCTGAGTCTGCTCGCCCGCGAGGGCAAGATCGTCGCCAAGGACGTCGCCGCCGGCCTGGGTATCTCCGAGGACAGCGTGCGGCGCGACCTGCGCGACCTCGCCGCCGAGGGGCTGTGCCAACGGGTCTACGGCGGAGCGCTGCCCGTCTCCCCGGCCGTCGTGGACTACACCGCCCGGCAGGCCGTCACCCCCGACGGCAAGCGGAAGGTCGCCGCAACGGCCGCCGCGCTCGTGCGGTCCGGCAGCGCCGTGATCCTGGACGGCGGCACCACCGCCCTCGCCGTCGCCCACGCGCTCCCGCTGGACCTGGCGTGCACCGTGATCACCCACAGTCCGACGATCGTGGTCGCGCTGCTGGAGCATCCGCAGGTTGAGGTCTTCCTGCTCGGCGGCCGCGTCTTCAAGCACTCGGCGGTCGCCTGTGGCGCCGCCGCGGTAGAGGCCGCCCAGAACGTCTCGGCCGACCTTTGCCTGCTCGGCGTCACTGGCGTTCACCCGGAGGCGGGACTGACCACCGGCGACGCCGAGGAGGCCGCGATGAAGCGCGCCCTGGCCGCACGGGCCGCGGACACCTACATCCTGGCCTCCTCCGAGAAGATCGGCACAGCCTCCCGGTTCCGCGTCCTGCCCTGGGAGGAAATCAGCGGACTCATTACCGACGCCGCCCCCCACCACGCAGTCGTCGAGCAACTCACAGAGCGCGGCGTGGAGGTCCTGCCGGCCGGCTGAGAGCCACGGACCGAGCGGGGGACCGCAGGAGAATCAGGGCGCCGCCCGCCAGCGCGATTCGGCCATCCACAGGATTCGACAATGGCTCACCACAAATCGCCACCAAGGTCGCCGGTCAGGCCCGCGACTTGGAGACCGAGGCGCATCCACTTCGTATGAGAGACGGACCGGTCCGGGCCCAGTTCTACCCTGTCAGATCGCCCCAATGGGCGCGAGTCACCAGGTCTTCGGCCATGGGTGCAAAAGTACATCCGAAGATGTGCCGCCCGCACCGCAGTACGGCCCGGCCGGCCGGGGTCTCGGAGGTAGGGGTGATCTGCGGGGCTCCGGCCGTGCGGGACGCCTGCCGGAGTCTTCGGAGGCGCGACTGTTCCTGCCCCCCGGGGGGGGAGAGGTGCGGTGGTCCGGGGCCGAGTTGACGGTGGGTCAGCCGGTGGGGGTGCCGATCTGGTCGCGTTCGAGGGCGGTCCGCAGGGTGGAGAAGGCCTGTGCGACGGCTGTCAGCGCGGGGCCGTCCAGGGCGCCTCCGAGCAGTTCGGCCAGACCGTCCGTGAAGGTGCGGTCCGCCTCCTCGACGAGCCGTGCGCCGTCCTCGGTCAGGGCCAGCAGTGAGGAGCGACGGTCGGCCGGGTTGGGCCGGCGGACCGCCCAACCCTGCTTCTCCAGGCGGTCGATGCCCTTGCTGGTCGCGCCGACGCCGATGGCGAACTCGGCGGCGAGGTCCGCCACCCGGCACCCGGGGTGGTCCCGCAGGTAGGCCAGGAACTCGTACTGCGAGGTGACGATCCCGTGCCGCGCGCGGAGGCGGTCGCTGAGGGCGTTGTAGAGGCGCGTCTCGCACCGGACCAGGTCGGCGAACAGCTCGGAGAAACCCGCTGCCGCGGCTGCTCCGCTCGATGTATATTCCACGGCATATAGTGTACAGGAAGATACTTCTGGCAGGAGTGTGCCCATGAGCAGGGAACAACGCATCCGGGTCGACGAGATCCTGAGGCAGCCGGGCCCGGACGGCCCCCACTCGGTCGAGGAGCTCCGGGCCGGATTCCGGCAGCTGATGGCCCGGATGATCGTGCCCCATGACCGCATCCGCACCTCGCCGACGACGCTCGGCGACCGGCCGGCACTGCGCGTCGAGCCGACGGAGGGAACGGGCCCCGGGCCGAACGGCGGCTCCGGCTCCGGGACGATCCTCTACTTCCACGGTGGCGGCTGGGTCTTCGGCTCGCCCGAGACCGCGCTCTCGCTCACCGGGAACCTCGTGGCCAGGACGGGCCTCGGAGCGTACTCGCTGGACTACCGGCTCGCCCCCGAACACCCCTTCCCCGCCGCGATCGAGGACACCCTGAGCGCCTACCGCGCCCTCCTCGACCGCGGTGAGGACCCCGCCGCCATCGTCCTCGCGGGAGACTCCGCCGGCGGCGGCCTCGCCGTCACCACCTGCCTCGCCGCCCGGGACGCGGGGCTCCCCCAGCCCGCCGCCATCCTGGCGTTCTCCCCCGGCACGGACGCGACCCGGACCGGCGGGAGCATGGAGACCAAGGAGGGCGTCGACCCGATCTTCACCCGCGCCGCCCTCGGCCACACCGGGGCGATGTACCTCGCCGGAGCCGACCCGCGTCACCCGCTGCTGAGCCCGGCCGTCCACGCCGACCTCACCGGCCTGCCCCCGATGCTGATCCAGGTCGGCACCAACGAGGTGCTGCTGGACGACTCCACCCGCCTGGCCGCGCGGGCGAGTGCGGCGGGCGTGGACGTCATCCTCGACGTCACCGCCGACGCGCCGCACGTGTTCCAGGCCTTCGCCGGCGTCCTCGACGAGGCGGACGAGGCACTGGACCGTGCCGCCCTGTTCCTGCGTCAGCGGATCCGGGCCGGTGGCGCCACGCGCCGGACCACGCCGGACACCGCCGGTCCGACGGGCTGACCCGGGGCCGTTCGGGCACAGCGGACTGTCAGTGACGGTCGGTACGGTCGTACGGACCGCAACCCGCAACTCGTCTCCACCCGACCTGATCCAACCCGTCGTTCCGTTCGGAGGACACCCGTGCAGACGCTCCACGCCTTCACCACCTGGGAGCCGCTGCTGACGCTCCTGCGGGCCGAGCACGCCGACCGCCTGGCCGGCGGCACCGGCCACGTCGCGGGAAGCATCAGCCCGACGGGGTGGAGCCTGAGCCTGCCGCTGACCGACCGGCTCCCACCGCGAGGGGAGCCGATGGTGTTCCCCGACCGGCAGCCCGTCACCCGCGCCGTGGCGCCGCTGCAGCGCGCGCTGGCGGAGGCGGGCGTCCGCGAGGTGATGTTCGGAGCGGACATCTCGCCGGACGGGCGGACCGTGCTGCACCTGTTCGGGACCAGCCCGGCGGTGGCGTCGGCGTTCGGATCCCCGAGCCCCGGCACGCTCCTCCTGGTCGACGACGCCGTCGCCGAACCCTGGCGCCGCCCGCCCGCTCCGGCGTCCGGGGCGGTGCCGGCGCCGTCGGCCGACCCGGGCCTGCTGGAGCGGACGCTGCGCGAACGGCTGCCGGACGCCGTCGGTGCGACGGAGGAGGAGATCGCCGCCGCGGAGGTGCGGCTCGGCGTCACGCTGCCCGAGGAGCTCAAGGCGCTCTACCGGGCGACCCGGGTGCGCCCGGCCGGGCCGGACGGCTCCGGGGACTGGGAGGCCGACTTCGCGGAGCAGCAGGCCGCCGAGGCTGCCGTCGGCTGCGAACTCTCCCCGCTGGAATGGCTGTTCACAGCCGACGCGGACACACGGCCGTGCCCGTGGCAGTACGCGGCGACCGAAGCGGTCGCCACCCCGCCCGACGCAGCCGTCCAGGACCTGGTCGGCTCGCCCGGCTGGATCGGCTTCGGCAGCAACGGCGGTGACACCTTCGCCGTCGACCTGACGCCCGGACCGCGCGGCCACCTCGGGCAGGTCATCCTCATCGACCACGAGCAGCACATCGGCGCCGAACTGTACGGCGAATCGCTGACGGAGCTGGTCCTGAACGGCTTCGAACGCTGTGCCCCGCGCGGCCGTGACCGGCAGCGGCTGCCGGTCACGGCTCGGGTCGGCGACCACCACGAGCTGTCCGATCTCACGTCCGCCGCGCACCCCGCTCTGGAGGTCGTGGAGATCTTCCGCCACGGCGGTGCGCCGCTGAGCCTCGCCCCCGTCGCCGGGCTGCCGAGGCTGCGCACCCTCACCGCCCACCCCGGCACGCTCGCCGACCCGCTGGAGGTCACCGGCCTGGGTGAACTGGAGTACCTGGGGCTCGGGGTGGAGGAATGGCGCGCCCTGCTCGACGCCGGGGCCGTCCCGCCCACGCTGCTCGCCGCCTGCGTCGAGGTGCGCGGCGACGAACACCCGTCGACGGTCGTCGACATGGCCAACGAACTGCTCGCCCTCCGGGGCCGCCCGCTGATCCCCCGCACCACCGTCCACGGGCGGCTCCGGCTCGCGGACCCGTCCGGGAGGTGACCGGCGGGCGGCCCGGGGGATCAGAGCGGTCACGGGTGTCGAGAACCGGCCGCCTGCGCCGTCCCCGGTATACCGGTGGCCTCGGAGGGCCACGCAGCGCAGAGGGAGAACCGTCATGACGCTCCAGCGGATGGACAACGTCGGCATCGTCGTCGAGGACCTGGACGCCGCCGTCGCCTTCTTCACCGAACTCGGCATGGAGGTCGAGGGCAGGGCGCGGATCGAGGGCCTGTTCGCGGACCAGACCGTCGGGCTCGACGGTGTCCGCAGCGACATCGCGATGATGCGGACCCCGGACGGCCACGGCAAGTTGGAGCTCGCGCAGTACCACGCCCCCGCGGCGGTCGGCGCCGGGTCGGACGACCCGCCGCCGAACACGCTGGGCCTGCACCGGGTCATGTTCGCCGTCGACGACATCGACGACACCATCGCCCGCCTGCGCCCCCACGGCGCCGAACTGCTCGGCGAGGTGGCGCGGTACGAGGACCTCTATCGCCTCTGCTACCTCCGCGGCCCCTCGGGCATCATCGTCGCCCTGGCCGAACGGATCGGCTGACGGCCGTCCGCGGCCGCCCTCCTCAGCAGGCCTGCGGACGAACAAGCCGTTGGTGTCCGGCCCGACGGGTGGTCCGTGCCGCGGGCCGCGCGAGCGGCCGGGTGTGCCCCGGGTTTGCCCCGGGTTTGCCCTCTGGTCCCTCGTCCCGTCGCTGCCGCCGCGGCTAGGTTGGGCGGCAGCGACCGGAACGGCAGGCAGGAAGGGCAGCCAGGACGTGCGCGAGACACGCAGGGCCACCGAGCAGCAGACGACGCCGACCGCCGCCGCCGGGCGCGCGGCCCGCCCCACGGGCCTGTTCGCGCAGCAGCAGCGGGTGGGGAACGCGGCGGTGACGCGCCAGGTGCAGCGCCGGAAGGCCGGCCTGGACGAGCACTACGCCACGAGGCCCACCGAGCACCCCGAGTGGAAGCCGTACCAGGAACTGACGGAGGCCGCGGGCATTCCCCGGCCCCAGGCCGACGCCGCCTGGCAACTGCTGCTCGGCGGGGTCGACTCGCAGGGTGCGATCAACGACGAGGCTGCGGCGAGGACGAGCGACCGCCAGGAGCAGCGCGAACTCCGCGCGTCCAACTCCTGGTACCAGGAGTTCGTGCGGCTCATGGCCGAGCACCTGGAGATCGGGACGCCCACCATGGCCCTGTGGGCAGGCGGCATCGAGACCAGCGAATACGCGTACCGGAAGGGCCACACGCCGGTGGCGCGGACCCGGATCGGCAGCGTGCTCAACGTCCTGGAACTGCACCCGAACTGGAAGCTCACCGGGCCGATGTGGAGCCTGGTGTCCAAGGCCTTCGTGTCCCGGGCGACCGGCCCCGTGCACATCTTCGTACGGGCTTACGACCCGGACAGCATCCTCATCAGGCTGGAGGTCCCGCACCTGCGGCTGGTGCAGCAGCTGAACCCGGACGTGAAACTGATCTGGCACCCCGTGTACACCGCTCCCGACGGGCAGTTGAGGGAGATCTCGAAGGACTACCGGCTCGTCGACAATGCGGAGTACGACGGGCGGGACACCTGTGTGCGCGTCCTGTTCCAGTACCTCAGGCTGTTCCACGAGGAGAGCAACACCAAGGCCGCCCCCGCCCGCACCAGCATGGAGAAGCTGATCGTTTCGAACGGCCACAAGGACGGCGTCTGACGCGGCGGCCTCCGGGCCCGGCCCAGGGCCCCTGCCGGTCGGCAGGGGCCCAACCCGCGGCCCGGGGGCCCGACCTCACTTCAGGAGGTGCCGGGCGAAGAACTGGGCGGCGGCGTCCCCCGCGAACTGCGGGACGCCGGTGTGCCCGCCGAGGTTGGCGTTCAGCGTCTTCTCCTGGGAGCCGAAGGCGTCGAACAGGTCCAGGGCCGCCTGCCGGTCGTTGCCCTCGTCGTCCCACTGCAGCAGGACGTGCAGCGGAATGCCGACCTGGCGGGCCTCCTCGAACATGACGGCGGGCACGAAACTCCCGGCGAACAGGACGGCGGCCTCGATGCGCGGCTCGACCCTCGCCAGCCTGGTCCCGATGGCGATCACTCCCCCCGAGTAGCCGACCGGGCCGCCGATCTCGGGCAGCGCGAGGAGGGCGTCCAGGGTGGCCTGCCATTCGGGGACGGCCTTGTCGACCAGCGGGAGGATGAGCCGGTCCACGATCTCGCCGCTGACGGGTTCGCCGGCTTCCAGCGCCCGGCGAAGGTCGGCGCGGGCCTGTTCGGCGGTGGCGGAACGGGGCCGGTCACCGCTTCCGGGGAGCTCGATGGTGGCGGTGGCGAAGCCGTCCGCCGCGCAGTGCCGGGCCCGGGCCAGCACTCGGGGGTACATCCGGGGCAGTCCGCCGGGGTGGCCCAGCAGGATCAGCGGCGCCGGTGCGGACGGGGAGGCGGATGCGGGCGTCCACAGGACGCCGGGGATCTCGCCGAGGGTGAATTCGCGTTCGAGGACGCCGTCGTCGAGGCGCTGCTCGGAGGTGAAGTGCATCGTCGTGCCTTTCGGGAGTGCTCGTGGAACGGCGCTCCCGGGACGACCTATCGCCCGACCGTGACCCCGGAGGGGAGCACCCATGTCGATACTGCGTTCACGGGTACCACCTCCTTGTTCTCTCGCACGGCCTCCGGAAACGTAGCAGGCGGTCTCGGCGGCCCGCAAACGGTTTTTGTGGGGCGGCGGGGGGGGGGGGGGCGGGGGGCGGGGGCCCCCGGGGGGGCCCGGGGGGCGCCGCGCCCGCCCCCCCCCCGGCCGGCCCC
>NZ_JBEOUW010000028.1:69352-115407 GCF_040303045.1 Kitasatospora sp. NPDC096140 | reverse complement strand
CGTACTCTCGCCGGCGAGAGTACGCCAGCGGGGAACGCGTAGGCTTCAGGTCAGCACATCAATACGGGACCCCTCGCCAGTGACTGGGAGTCGCCGCCCCGCGCATAAGGCCTACCTCACGACATCCACCGCGTTGTTGGGACCCTGGCATTCCCGGCTGGCCGGGGACCGCAAGCACGGGACGTGGACGCATGCGGCCGATCTCGCGCGGAAGGAGGGCGGGCGTCGTGTCCGTCGCCGTGGCGGGTTCGCGAGCCGTACCGAGGCCACCCGGGAGATGGCATCCGTGTTGGACGGTGAGCTGCGCGGGGTCTACAAGAACCGCCGCACGACCGTCGTGAGCTACCTGCGCGATTGGCTCGCCACGAGGAAGCCGCACCTCTCACCGAACACATACGCCGGCTACGCAGCATGAGTCGAGCGCGACCTCGTCCCCGCCTTCGGCCACCTCCGGCTCCTCGACCTTCGGCCGCAGCACATCGACGACTGGGTCACCCGCGCCCTGCCAGGCAGCGACAACCTGGCTTCCGGCGAGACGCGCTGAGGATTCTCACGGAAAGCAGCGCGTCCCATGCCGATATCCATCAGGATCGCCGATCCGGCTAGGGAGAAAGAGCCTGCGGCCCCACGCTGTGACTGCTCCCGGAAACGAAAGGACATCCCATGCGCAAGTGGTTACCTCTTGTGGCAGTGAGCCTTGGGTCGTTCATGCTCATCGTGGACACCACCGTGGTGACCATCGCACTGCCCGACATCGGCACGGACCTGAACGCCTCCCTGTCCAGCCTCCAGTGGGTGATGAACATCTACACCCTGGTGCTCGCGGCGCTCACGCTCAGCGCGGGCTCCGTCGGCGACCTGCTGGGGCAGCGGAAGGTGTACCTGCTGTCGTTGGCGATCTTCGGCGGTTCGTCACTGCTCTGCGCCGTTGCCCCGAACCTCGGCCTGCTGATCACTGCCCGCGGTCTCCAGGGCGTCGGCGGCGCGGCCATGTTCGTCACCAGCATGGCCCTCCTCGGCACCACCTACGAGGGCAAGGACCGGGGCACGGCCATGGGCGTGTGGTCCGCCGTCATCGGCGCCGCAGCTGCGGTCGGCCCGATCTTCGGAGGTCTGCTGACGCAAAGCATGAGCTGGCGGGCCATCTTCTACGTCAACATCCCCATCAGCCTGGTGACGATACTGATGACCAGGGCGGGCTTCACGGAGTCGAAGAAGCCGAAGGGCGCCCGGATCGATGCCCCCGGCCTCCTCAGCTTCGCACTCGCCTCCGGCGCCCTCACCTACGCTCTGATCCTGGCCGGCGAAAAGGGTTGGACGGCGCCGTCCGTCATCGGGCTCCTCGCTGTCGCGGCACTGGGCGTGGCGTTCTTCGTCGTCGCCGAGCAGCGGCACCCGAACCCGATGCTGGACCTCGCACTGATGCGCAACGGATCCTTCCTGGCGATCATGCTGAGCACCGTCGCATCCGCCTGGGGCTTCGCCAGCCTGGTCTTCACCTCGCTCTGGCTGCAGTCGGTGGTCGGCCTGTCCCCGGTCAAGGCGGGCCTGGCGCTGGTGCCGCTCGCCGCGACGACCTTCGTCGTGTCGACGCTGTCCGGCAAGCGCCTGCACGGCGTGTCATCCAGGGTGACGATCACGCTGTCCCTGGTCCTCATCGGTGTGGGGTGCGCGCTCAACGGCCTGGTCGTCGACGGCCGGTCCTCTTGGGCCGCGGTACTGCCCGGCCTGGTCGTCATCGGATCGGGCGTCGGGATCGGCGTGCCGGCGACCGGCGCC
Organism: Kitasatospora sp. NPDC096140; assembly: GCF_040303045.1. NCBI lineage: Bacteria > Bacillati > Actinomycetota > Actinomycetes > Kitasatosporales > Streptomycetaceae > Kitasatospora > Kitasatospora sp. NPDC096140. Next base: position 113,628 of record NZ_JBEOUW010000028.1, on the reverse strand, counting down.
GCCGTCTTCGCCGCCGTCCCCCCGCAGCGGGCGGGCATGGGCTCGGGCGCAATGGCCACCTTTCGCCAGCTGGGCCAGGCACTCGGTGTCGCCGTCCTTGGTGTGGTCTTCGTCGACACCATCCGCAGCTACCTGCACGGCAGGGTTGATGCCCCGGACGCCGCCGAAGCCGCCCTGACCAGTGGTCAGCGCACCACCCTCCCAGTCCTGCACGACGCCGGCGCCCATGGCCTGACCACCGTCTACTTCTTCGCCGCCGGGCTGGCCCTGGCGACGGCCGTCCTGACGGTCACCCTCATCCGCAATCGCGGCACAGACGCCCCACGGGTTCCGGCGAGGGAACCGGCCGAGGCGCACTGATCCGCCCCTCCGACTCCGCACGCGGCGTCAAACCCCCGTCGCGCCGCGCGCGGACGAGCCGCCGGCCCGCAACGGCCGGCGGCTCAACTCGTCGTCCTGAGAGGCCCGTTCAGCTGTTCCCCAGCACATGTGGACGCACCGACCGGAACATTGCCGGCACCTGAACCCACTCGGCCGAGGCCCACCGTGCCCCGACCGAGGTTCCGCCGCATCGGAGGTGTCGTGTGAGGCCTGGTCGACGGCTTGGTGGACCCGGACGGTGCATGTGGTGGCTCATCGGCCGGCTGGCCGCCGTAGGTACCACCTGGTTCGCCACCGCGTGGTGGCCTGCCCCGCACCGGGGCCCGCTCGGCGCTCACCCCGAGCGGTTGCGCCCGGAGCTGCCGCTCACTGCCGCCGAACGGGCCCTGCTCAAGAAACTACCGAGGAGGTTGCGCAGGGCTCCGGACCCCTTCGTCTGAATCCCCGACGATCCACGACCGGCAGCCACCGGGGCGGACTCAGATCCCCAGACCGAGGCACATTCCGCCGGTGGCATCCAGCAGGTGTCCGGTGACCCAGCGCCCGTCGTCGGAGGCCAGGAACGCCACTGTGCCCGCGATGTCGTCGGGCTGCCCGATCCGGCCGAGCGCCGTGGCCGAGCGGACCGCATCGACGGCCTCGGGGTACTGTCGCAGCATCGTGATCATGTCGGTGTCGGTGACGCCGGCTGCGACCGAGTTCACCGTGATGCCGCGGACGCCGAGGCTGTGCGCCAGGGTCCTGGCCATCACGTCCAGGGCGGCCTTGGTCATCCCGTAGACCAACTCGTGGGAGACGGCGATCCTGGTCACCGACGAGCTGATGTTGATGATGCGCCCCCCGTCGTTCAGCAGGGGCAGCACCCGCTGGGTGACGAAGAACGGTGTCCGCAGATTGACGGCGAAGACCCGGTCGAAGTCCGGCGGGGTCGCGCTCTCCAGCGAACCGGTGTGGCCGACGGCCGCGTTGTTGACGAGGATGTCCAACCGCCGACCGTCCAACCCCTGCTGCAGGCCCGCGAACAGTTCCTCGACGTCGTTGACGGTGCCGAACTCCGACCGGACGAGGAAGCCGTGGCCGCCGGCCGTCTCCACGGCCTTCAGCGTGTCGTCGGCCGCGGTCCGGTTGGTGGCGTAGTGCACGGCGACCAACGCCCCATCGGCTGCGAGCCGTTCGGCGATGGCCCGCCCGATACCGCGTGAGGCTCCGGTCACCAGGGCCGTCCTACCCGTGAGATTGCCCATTGTCGAGCTCCTGTCGGTGAGTTGGCATAGTCGCCACACCGTCGTCCAGCCTGCTCGACATCCGCTGTCGGGTCACTGAATGCGGCCTGGTGGCGCCCCGCCGCACACGAAAGTGACGTGCCGCTTCATCAGCTCTTCAGGACCTGTGGAGCCCGGCCGGTGACCCTCCCTTCAGAGTTTCGTCGCTGTCGTGTCGTGGAGAGAGGTGTGGTCGAGTGACATCGGATGGGAAAGACATGTCGCAGGACGTTCACGTTCCGGTTCTGGTGGTCGGCGGCGGAATGTCCGGCCTCGCCTCGGCCCTGTTCCTGCGCCAGCAGGGCATCGACTGTCTCGTGGTCGAGCGCAACTCGGGTGTCTCCCAGATGCTGCGCTCCACTCACGTGAGCCCGCGCACCATGGAGCTGTTCCGCTCGCTCGGGATCGAACAGGGAGTGCTCGATGTCGCGGAGAAGTTCGTCCTCGGCAAGCACTGGGCCGACCGCGACCTCCCTCCGCACCACCTGCCCCGCGCCATCCTGAGCGCCCGCGCGCTGGCCGACATCGTGCGGGGCGACGTGGTGGTCATGGCCGAGGGAGAGAACGACTTCCACGACATCGGCCCCTCGGAGGCAGTCTGGTGCGGCCAGGACAAGGTCGAGCCGGTGATGTCGGCAGAGGCGCTGCGCCGCGGCGCGGAGATCCGGTTCAGTACGGAGCTCGACTCCTTCGTCCAGGACGAGAAGGGCGTCACCGCCCGGGTCCGAGACCTCGCCTCCGGCCGCACCCAGACCGTCCGGGCGCAGTACATGATCGCCGCGGACGGTGCCCACAGCCCGCTGCGCAAGCAGCTGGGAATCGGGCGTGAGGGCCACGGCGCGCTCGGCCACGTGCTCAACATCCTCTTCACGGCCGACCTCGACTCGATACTTGACGGCCGCCGGTTCATGATCCTCTATCTGCAGAACCGCGAAGCCCCGGGGATGCTGTTCAAGGTCGACGACACCCGGTGGATCTACGGCATCTTCGGCGATCCGCGCGTCCTGGACGCCTCGAAGATCACTGATGAGCAGTGTCTGGAACTGCTCCGGGCAGCCACCGGCCTCCCCGGCCTGGAGGCCCACATCCAGGAGGCCAAGGGCTGGTGGATCGGCCACGGCATCGCCGACGCCTACCGCTCCCGACGGGTGTTCCTGGTCGGCGACTCCGCGCACGTCCTGCCCCCCACCGGAGGATTCGGCGCCAACTGCGGTGTACAGGACGCGGGCAACCTGGCGTGGAAGCTCGCCGCCGTCCTGAACGGCTGGGCGGACGAGGAACTGCTCGACTCCTACGAGGCCGAGCGCCGACCCGTCGGCCGGGCCACCATCGACCAGGCCTGGATGCGGCACGTGCGCTGGAGCAATCCCGAGGATGCCACCGAGCGCGACGAGCGGGAACAGACCATCGTCACCACCGCCTACCGCTACACCTCCCCGGTCATCGTCGGCGAGGCCTTCGACGAGCCGCTCGGCCACGACCTGGTCATGGACGGCCGGCCCGGCACGCGCGTGCCGCACGCCTGGCTGACGGCCGAGGACGGCGAGCAGGTGTCCCCCATCGACCTCACCGGCGAGTCCTTCCTGCTCTTCACCGGCGGCCGGGCGCACGACTTCAGCCGGCAGTCCGTGACGGCCGCCGCGCGGCTGGGAGTACCGCTCCGGCACCATCCGCTCACGGCCGACGGCCGGCTGCGCGACCCGCGTGACGAGTTCTGCAAGGCGAGCCGCATCGGCCCGCACGGCGCGCTGCTGGTGCGGCCCGACGGCTTCGTCGCCTGGCGCAGCGAGGACGGCGAAGGCACCGACGTCTTCGAGGACGTGCTCAGGACCGTCACCGCCCGCGCCCGCAGGACAACCCACCCACTGCCCCGTCAACGCCAGGAGTCCGCCCCTGTGGAGAGCGCCGTCATCACCCGGGAGAAGTACTTCACCACCGTCAACATCTTCCGGACCACCCCGGACAGGCAGGACGAGCTCGTCCAGGTGCTGCTGAAGGGCATGCCGCTGCTGGACCAGCAGCCCGGGTTCGTGGCCACGAGCGTGCACCGGGGCCACGACGGCAAGGAGGTCGTGGTCTACGTCCAGTGGAAGTCACGGCAGGCCTTCGAAGCCATGCGGGCCCGCCCTGACGCCCAGGGACACTTCGCCGAGGTCGGGCGCCTGGTCACCTCTGTCGACGCCATCCCCTGCTGGGTCGCCTTCACCCACGAGCGGTCCTGACCCCGGCTCTTGGCATTTTCCGCACGAATACCTCAGAGGAGTCATGATGCGAGCAGTCACCATCACATCGTTCGGGGGCCCCGAAGCCCTGGCGGTAACCGACCTGCCCCTACCGGAGCCGACCACTGGCTCGGTGCGCGTGCGTGTGCAGGCCGCCGCCGTCCACCCGCTGGACGTCGTTGCCCGATCCGGGTTCCTCGGACCGATGCTGCCGGCCGGTCCGCGCTACGTCCTGGGCGCCGACGTGGTCGGCGTGGTGGACGCGGTGGCCGAGGACGTGACCGGCTTCACTTCGGGGCAGACAGTCATCGGCATGTCGAACTGGCCTGACACCAAGACCGGCACGCAGGCCGAGTACGTCGTCCTGCCGGCCGCGGTGCTCGCGCCCGCCCCCGCCGGCTTCGACCCGGCCCGAGCGGCCACCCTCCCACTCAACGCGCTGACCGCCCTCCAGGGCCTGGACCTGCTCGCCCTGGCTCCCGGACAGGCCCTTGCGGTGACGGGCGCCGCGGGCGGGGTCGGCGGCTTCGCCCTGGAACTGGCTCGTCAGCGCGGGCTCGACGTGGTGGGCATAGCCGGCCCGCAGGACGAGGGCTTCGTCACCGGCCGGGGGGCGCGGTTCGTCCCGCGTTCGGCGGACGTCGCCTCGGCCGTGCGCACGGTGGCCCCCGCCGGGGTCGACGGGTTGCTGGACGCGGCGGCGATCGGGGCTCCCGCGCTCGGTGCGGTCCGCGACAACGGCGCCTACACCGGCGTGACGCCGCCCTTCCCGCCGCCCGGCGAGCGCGGCATCAGGACCGCGGTGGTGCTGGCGCGCGGCATCGACCGCCAGCTCGCCGAGTTGGCGACCCTCGTGGAGAAGGGCGCGCTGACGCTGCGCACACCACGGACGTACGGCTTCGAGCAGGCCGGCGCGGCGCACTCCGCTCTTGCCTCGGGCGGGACCCGGGGCGGCGTGGTCCTGATTCCCTGACCGGTGCGCGCCACCGTGCGGTGAAGGGCCCCGGGACTCCCGGGGCCCTTCACCACGCTCTCGCTGACGTGCCCTTGAACTACTCGTTGCTCCACGCGCGCGAGCTGCTCGTGGACGTCTCGCCCGGGCTCTCCGGCTGAACAAGAACACCGACGCGGTCGGTACCCGCCCCGGCCGACCATCGCATGGCCGGCCGCTCCACGAGGGCGTACAACAGCCACGCGACGAGTACGCTCACCACGCAAACCGCCACCACCACTGCGGACGCCGCCACGATGCCCCACTTCCCGCCCAGCCCGAGGGCGCCGCCCGCGAACCGGATCACCAGGTGGTGGACCATGTAGAAGGCGAACGAGATCTCGCCCAGCCACACCAGTGCCCGATGCCGCAGCAGGGAGCGCCGCGCCCGCAGGTCGGAATCGGCGGCCGCGGCCACGACAAAGGCGAGCGGGACGAGCATCACCGCCGCCGCACTGTAGAGCGGCGGGGTGTGCAGCGAGACCGCGTAGGCAACGGCAGCCAGGAGCACAGCGGGGAAGGTCCCGACGGGGATCCACCGCCCGGCACGGACGATCCGCGCCATGAGGCAGCCGAGCACGAAGTCCAACAGCCTTACCGGGGGCAGGAAGTAGACGAACCACAGCTGCCGCATCGGGGCGAAGACGAACATCGGCTGGTCGGGAAGCAGCAGCGCAACCGAGGGCAGGATGAAGACGATCGCGACGACCACCGCCGCGGACGGCCACAGGCATCGCTCCGGGATTCTCGCCACCAGGCGGTGGACCAGCGGGAACATCAGGTAGAAGAACGCCTCGCAGGCCAGCGACCAGCTGACGTCATTCATGCTGTTGACCCAACTGGCCTTCGGCACCCATGAATTGATGAGAAGTAGGTTGGGGAGAGCAGTCCCGGCGGTGACCGCCTGCCCCGCCCGGATCATGAGGATCAGCGCCGCCAGCCAGGTGATCAGGTGGTTCGGGAATATCTTGGCGGCGCGCCGGCGCCAGAACCGCCCGGCCGTGTCGGTCCTCCGGGCCGTCCAGGTGAGCACGAATCCGCTCAGGACGAAGAAGAACCCGACACCGACCGGCCCGCCCTGCGCGGCAACGTGTGCGAAGTCCCCGGCCACTGCGGGATCTCGGGACGGGAAGACGAACGAGGCGTGCGCGGCGAAGACGAGCGCCGCGGCGACGAACCGCAGCCCCGTGAGCGATGGCAACCGGGCGCCGGAACACTCGCCGCCCGGCCGCGTCGCTGAACGCACCACCGCGGGTACTGCCATGAGGATCACCTCCGAGAACGACATGACTGCATGCGGGCGTGGATGCCGTCGTCATCGGCGAAGGGCATCCCCCGCTCCCGACCGCGTGGTTCGTCCACGGCACCCGGGAGGCCCGTTGCAGTCTCGGAAGCATCGCTCTCGACCTGGTGAAACGTCTCTGAAAGCCCTGCTCGCACCCAGGGCGCCCCCGGGAAGGTGCCGGGGCGGGCGGTCAGTCGGCGTCGGTCCGCCGGAACGCCGCACTCGGCAGGACGGCGCCGGCCCGCTTGAGGGTGCGGTCCACGGTGGCCGTCTCCACGGTGTGGACCCCTTCCAGCGCGCCGATCCGCTCGGTCAGATAGCGATAGAGGTCGGAAGCGTCACGGCAGATGACGGAGGCCATGAGGTTGGTGGGGCCGGTCGTGACGGCAGCGAAGGAGACCTCCGGGTGGGCGCCCAACGCCTGCGCCACCGACACCAGGGCGGACGGCCGAACCGACAGCCACAGCCTCGCCTCGGCCTGGTAGCCGAGCGCCGACACCGGCAGGTCGAGTTCGTAGCGCAGCACCTCGGTGCGCCGCAGGAACTCCATGCGGCGCTTAACCGTCGACTCTGACCAGCCCGTGGCATCGGCCAGTTCGCCGTACCCGGCCCGGCCGTCCCGGGACAGCACCTCCAGCAGCGGCTGGTCCTCCTGGGCGAGCACCGGCGGCGCGGGGTCGGCCTCGACCCGGGCCGGCCGCAACGCCTCGGCCTGCTCGGGGTCGAGCGAGTCCAGACCGGACCACTCCCCCGGAGCTGTGAAGCCCTGAAGTAACGAGTGCGCCCGCACCGAAGTCACCCGGGCCGTCCGGGACAGCCGCTGGAGCAGCAGGGTGTCGCCGCTGCCGCCGGCTCGGGCCTGGGTGCTGCACGCGATCTCCGTGCCTCCCGAGAGCAGGTGCACCCAGAACGTGTCGCTCCGGCGGGCGAGGTTCGCGGCAATGGCACCCGACGCGTCCGGCGGGCACTGCAACCTGATCGTCCACGGCATGTACCCGAGCCGTCCCAGATTGACCGTCCCGACCACCCGGAGCAGCCCCGCCGAGTACAGCCGGCGGTAGCGCCGGGCGATCGTGCTGTCGGAGACGCCCACCACGTCGGCAATCTTGTTGAACGGGGCCCGGCCGTCGATCCGCAACGCGTGCGCCAGATCCCGGTCCAGCTTGTCGAATACGGGAGAATCCATCCACTGACGCTATCTGGTCGCCGGAGATCTGCACACCGTGTCGCTGACATGCCGACGCGTCCGGTCCCCGCGGGGCATCCCACCGGGACCGGACTGCGGATGGCCCTACTTGCGGCGGGCCACGATCAGGCGCTCTGTCGCGGTCAGCTCCTCCACCGTGACCTCGGCGAACCCGGCCTCGGCCAACCAGACCCGGCTCTCGGCCGCCGTGTACTCCGAACCTCCGCTGCGAACGAGCCGCATGTTGAGGCTCATCAGCAGCGAACGGGCCGGCCCGCGGCGGTCGTCGTCGAGCAGCTCCTCGTAGATGAGCAGGGCTCCCCCCGGGCGCAGCGCGTCGTGGGCGCGCCGGGCGAGCAGGGCCCGGGTCTCGGTGTCCCAGTCGTGCAGGACGTGACCGAAGATCAGAACGTCGGCCTCGGGCAGCGGGTCGGAGCGGAAGTCGCCGCCCTGGAAGGACACCTTGTCGACGACGCCGAGCTTCGCCACATGCTCCTCGAACAGCGGCTTGACCGCGGGCACATCGAAGGTGGTGCCGCGCAGGTGCGGGTGGGCCTTGACCAGGTGGCCGGCGAGGTTGCCACGGGCGCCGCCGAGATCGGCGAACGTCCGGCACGTGGACCAGTCGAAGCGGCGGACGAGCTCCTCGGTCACCGGCGCGGACACGCTGTCCATCGCATGCATGAAGCCGCGGACCTGGTCGAGGTCCTTGTACCAATCGCCGAAGTCGTCCAGTCCCTCCTGCCGGCCACCGCTGCGCAGCAGCCCGGTCAGCCGGCCCCAGGCCGGGTAGAGGGAGTGACTCATGAAGGTGAAGAACCCGCCGACGTACGAGTCCTTGCCCTTGTCCAGGAAGCGCTCGGCCGCCGGAGTGTTGGCGTACCGGCCGTCCTCGCGCTGGAGCAGGCCGAGGGCGACGAGCGCGTCGAGGAAGTCCGCTGCCGCACTCGGATGCAGGCCGAGCGAGGCCTGCAGTTCCTCCCGGCCGGCGGACCGCTCGGCCAGGTGGGTGAACAGGTCCAGTTCCACGGCGCTGAAGAGCGCACGCGCCCGCCAGAACCCACTGGCGATGTCCATCACCGACTGGAGCTGGGCATCTGTATCAACGGACCCCATGGAGATCTCCTCTCGTGGCAGCAACAGTCTGCAGAATCGACGACGTGACGGCCTCGGCCTTCTCCGCGTGGAAGAGGTGGCCGCCGGCGATCATGTGCAGTTGGAACTCTTCGGACGTGCAGTCGGCCCAACCGGCCATGTGCGCGGGCCGGACCAACGGATCACCCTCCCCCGCCAGGGCGACGATAGGGATTGGCAGCGGGGCGTCCCGGCCACCGGATCCCCGGCCGGCGAGCCAGGCCACGTCCGCAGCCAGGATCCTGGCGACGCGTCGGCCCAGCGCCGGGTGCTCCTGCACCTGCGGTGGCACCCCTCCCAGAGCGACGACCTCCTCGAACAACTCCTCCTCGCTGAGCGCCGCCCAACGCCCTGCCCACGGTGAGTTCTCCCGTGGTGCCGGGTTCGCCGCCACGTAGAGCCGCTCCGGCAGGCGGGCTTCCCGGCGGATCAGCTCGACGGCCACCTCCCAGGCGAGCCGGCCGCCCATGCTGTGCCCGTACAGGACGTACGGCCGATCCACGTGCCCCGCCAAGGCCTCGGCCACCTCCTCCGCCTCGAAGCGCGGGTCCTCCAGGACCCGGTTCTCCCGGCCGGGGAGCTGCACCGGCTGAACCCAGAGGGTGTCGGGCATCAGGCGCCGCCACGACAGGTACTGCGTGCCACCGCCGCCCGCGTTGGGGAGGCAGTACAGGACGGTTCGGGCGGGCTCGGGCGGCCCACCGCCCAGGAACCACCGACCGTGGGCGTCAGGCGACACGCTCCGCCTCCGCGGACGGGGACCGGTGTACGTGCACGACCTCGCAGAAGATCGGCGTGATGTCGTCCGTGATGGCCCGGCAGGCCTTGAAGTGGTCTTGGACGTCCGGGTGGCACCGCATCGCGTCGAACTCCTCCTTGCTGTGCCACTGGGCGTAGTTGATGACGCGGGTGCCGTCGTAGCTCTTGTGGACGTTCGCCGAGACGAAACCCGGGAACTCCTGTATGACGTCGGTGGCGTCGAGGACCTCGCCGTAGATCCGCTCCTGGTCCTCGGGCGCTACCGTGAAGACGTTGACGAGGGTGTAGTAACCGTTCTCAGGGGTGATGACTGCCATCGGGTTCGTCTCCTTCAGACGGCGCGAACGACTAGTACCGAGTTGAAGCCACCATGGCCCCGGGCCACGACGAGGGCTGTACGGACGGGCAGTTCGCGGGGTTCGCCGAGCACGAGGTCGAGTCCGTAGCCGTCCGGAATCCTGTGCAGGTGCACGGCGGCCGGGACGACACCGTCCCGGATGCTCAGCAGGGCCGCGGCCACGTCGAGCGGGGCGCCGCCGGCGTAGAGTCGGCCGGTCATCGTCTTGGGCACGGACACCGGGACGCCCCGTGCTCCGAAGACCTCCCGCAGGGCGGCCGCCTCGGCGGTGTCCCGCTCGGGGACCCCGCTCGCGTCGGCGAAGACGACGTCGACGTCCGCGGGAGCCGTACGGGCGTCCGCGAGCGCGCCGCGGATCGCGCGGGCCAGGGCCGGGGGGCGCCCGGAGCCGGGGCGGGGGTCGAACGTCGCCGCGTAGCCGGCGATCTCGCCATACACCGTCGGGGCTCCGCGTCGGCGGGCGGCCACCAGCTCCTCCACCACCAGGATGGCTCCGCCCTCGCCGGGAACGTAGCCCGCAGCGTCCACGTCGAAGGGTAGGTAGGCGCGTTCCGGGTCCCGGCGGGTGCTGAGCAGTCCGACCGGGATCTGTGCGGTGAGGCCCCATGGAGACAGCGGGGCGTCCACTCCTCCGCTGAGCACCACCGAGAGGTCTCCGCTGCGTAGCCGACGCCGGGCGCTCGCCAGCGCGTCGAGGCCGCCGGCCTGCTCGGTCACCACCACCGAGCCGGCGCCGCGGGCGCCGTGGCGGATGGACAGCTGACCGGTGTTGACCGCGTAGAACCAGGCGAACGACTGGTAGGCGCTGACCCGTTGCGGGCCCTGACTCCACAGCTTCTGCAGTTCACGCTGGCCGAACTCGAAGCCGCCGCACCCGCTCGCGGTGATCACCCCAGCGTCGTATGTACCGAGCGCGGCGAAGTCGACGCTCGCGTCGTCGACCGCCCACTGGGCGGCAGCGAGGGCGAACCGGGTGGTCCGATCGGTCTGCGGGATCAGCCGACCGGGGACGTGCTCTGCGGCGGCGAACGCGGCGACTTCGCCGCCCACACGGACGGGGTACGGCGTCGGGTCGAACCGCGAAATGGTGCCCAGGCCGCTGCGGGTGGCGATGGTGGCGTCCCAATGCTCGTCGGTTCCCACCCCATTAGGGGCTACCACGCCAAGGCCGGTGACGACGATCCGCTCGTTCATGCCCGGCCCTCCGTCACTCGGCGCAGGATCGCCGCGCTCTGGAACCCTCCAAAGCCGCTGCCCACCGTGAGCGCGGTGTGCACCGGCAGCTCGCGGGCGACCAGTGGGATGTAGTCCAGGTCGCACTCCGGGTCCGGCGCGTGGAGGTTGGCAGTGGGCGGTACGACTCCGTGCTCGATCGCCAGCGCGCAGGCCGCGATCTCGATAGAGCCCACCGACCCGAGCGCGTGACCGATCATCGACTTGATGGAGCTGACCGGGGTGTCGTAGGCGGCGGCGCCGAGAGCGTCCTTGAACGCGGCCGTCTCGTGCAGGTCGTTCTGCCGAGTGCCGGAGCCGTGTGCGTTGATGTACTGGAACCCGTCGCGGGGCAGCTTCGCCTGCGCCATGGCGGAGCGGATGGCCTCCGCCATCTCGGCGCCGTCCGGCCGCAGCCCGGTCATGTGGTAAGCGTTGCACCGGGTGGCGAACCCGGCCAGTTCGGCGTAGATGTGCGCGTCCCGCCGGCGGGCGTGCTCCTCGCTCTCCAGGACGAAGATCGCAGCGCCCTCGCCGAGGGCGAAGCCGTTGCGGGTCCGGTCGAAGGGCCGGCACGCCCCGGCCGGGTCGTGGTTGTCCGGCGAGGTGGCTCGCAGGGCGTCGAAGCAGGCGTAGGTGATCGGCGACAGCGGCGCGTCGGTCGCACCGGTGATCACGACGTCGGCGGAGCCCTCGCGAATCAGGTCAAGCGCGTAGCCGACGGCGTCCAGCCCGGAAGTGCAGCCGGTGGAGACCACCGTCGCGGGGCCCTCGGCCCCAGCCGCCCAAGCCATCTCACGGGCGAGCGAGGAGGGGATGAAGTTGTCGAACAGCGTGGCAGCGGCCAGGGTGTGGTCCACCAGCCACTTCCGGCCGCGATCACTGGTCTTCGCGTACTCACGCTCCAGGCCCATGGTCAGGCCGACCGCCGTGCCGACGCTGACGCCGATCCGGGCGGGATCGACCGCGTCGAGTTCGATGCCGCTGTCGGCGACCGCCTCGGCCAGCCCCACCAGGGCGAACTGCTCCATGCGGTCGAGTTCTTCAGCCTGCCGCGCGGTCAGCCCCGCCGCGATCGGGTCGAAGTCGACCTCCCCGGCGATCTGCGACCGGTACCCGGTGGCGTCGAAGAGGGACAGCGTACGGGTGGCGGAACGACCGGAGGTGATCTGCTCCCAGAAGGCTTTGGTGCCCACCCCACCCGGGGCGACGACCCCCATACCGGTAATGACGGCACGTGGCATGGTCACTTCCCCACGACCGGCGGTATCGCCGACGGAAACGGCGGCTTCTCCACCTCGACGTGCCCCTCCTCGGGGCTGGGCGCCAGCGGTGACATCTGGAAGACCATCAGCGCCGGCTCGGCGCCGCGGTTCTCGTACCGGTGGGAGCGGAACTTGGGTACCAGAACGGCCTCGTGGGCACGTGCGACGATCTCCTCGCCGTCGATCCGCACCACGACCTCGCCCTGGGCGACGAACATGAACTCTTCCGAGTACGGGTGGTAGTGCTCAGCGATGAACTCACCGGGCTGCAGGGTCATCGTGCCGAGGAACCCCGAACTCGCCCCGACCGACTTCGGGGTCAGCAGCGGGCGGATGGCCCCGCCCAGCCGTGTGCTCACCGGTGCGTCTGCCATGGAGATCTTGACCGGACCGGACACAGGGATAACTCTCCTTCTCGTAGGGGTTCACAAGGGTTGGAACAGGGTGCGGGCCGGTGCCCGCGAGGCGGGTCGGACGCGCGGGGGGTCAGGTCAGGCCTGCCAGTGGTAGAACTCCTCCGCCCTGGTGGCCGTGAGGTTCCTGAACTCGGGCGAGTAGGGCGTCAAGAAGCGCCCCAGCTCGTCCCGCGTCTCGATGAACTCCCGGGCACCGCGAGCCGCGAGGATCCGGTCGGTCAGGTCGTCCGTCAGGTCGGAGCGACCCTCGACCAGGTGCACGTACAGGCCGTGAAACCGGTACAACTGCCGGCGCGCGACCCCGATCTCCTCGGGCAGGCCCGTCGCGTCGTGCGCCTGCCAGATCCGCGCCACTTCGTCCGCGTCGTGCGGGTTCATCCGGTCGATAAAGAGAACTCGCTGCATCAATGCCCTCCTTGCCGTCATGCGCCCGCAACAGCTGTCCTGATCGCGTTGCGGTCGACCTTTCCATTGGGGTTCAGCGGGAGCCGGGGCCGGAAGACGACGCTCCGGGGCACCATGTGCTGCGGCAGCCGAGCCCGCAGCAGCGCCAGCAGTTCCTCGTTGTGGCCATCGCCATCGCCATCGCCATCGCCGACGCACACCGCGTGCAGCACCACCGGTCCGCCGTCCTCCCGGATCGCGACCACGACCGCCTCGGCCACCCGGGGATGGCCGCGCAGCACGGCCTCGATCTCGCCGAGCTCCACCCGGTACCCCTGCACCTTGACCTGGTCGTCGAGGCGGCCGAGGTGAACCAGGCATCCGTTCTCGTCGCGGACCCGGTCGCCGGTGCGGTACCAGGCCTCGCCGGGGGGAGGCGCCGACCGGTCCCACATGCTCGCCCCGGTGCTGTCGAGGGTGACGAAGCGGCCCCGGTTGTCACTCGGGTCGAGGTAGCCGGCGAACCGCTGCGCGCCACGGACGCACAGCTCTCCGGTCGCGGCCGGGCGGCCGTCCTCTCCGAGGACCAGGGCCTCCAGCCCGGGGTACAGCTCACCCACCGGCACCGTGCCGTTGGCCGTCTCCGGCCATCCGGTGCAGTCCGTCGGCAGCCGGAACTGCGCGCAGCTGAGCGTGAGTTCGGTCGGACCGTAGAGGTTCTCCACGGTGCTGCCGGGCGCCGCCCGCTGCCATGCGCGGGCCTGTTCGACCGTCAGCGGCTCCCCGCAGAACAAGCTCCAGCGCAGCCCGGGCATGGAGTTCTCGCCCAGCCGGCCCAGGCGCTGCGCCACAGTGATCACGGATGGTACCGAGAACCAGTGGGTGATGCCGCGCGAGGAAACGAACTTCGCGGGCGACAGCAGTTCGCCCCTGGTGGGCACCACGAGCGTGGCACCCGATCCCCAGGCGGCGAAGAGGTCGAACACCGAGAGATCGAAGGTGAGGTCGAAGTTCTGCGTCAGCCGGGCACCGGGCTCCAGCCGGTACCGCGGGATGACGTGCCGCAGGTACACGTCGACGTTGCGGTGTGCAACCGGGACGCCCTTGGGTGCGCCCGTCGACCCGGAGGTGAAGAGGATGTACGCCGCCTCCTCCGGGTCCGACCGGCGCCCGGCACCGGCCGGGAGCCGGTCCGGTGGAGCCGCCGCCGGCAGAGCGGGCAGCGACCCCACGCCGCGGACGGGCGCCGGGAGCCCCGGATCGGTGTCCTGGGCGATCACCACGTCCAGACCGGCGGCGCGGACGATCCTCTCGTTGCGCGCTGCGGGGAAGGACGGGTTGAGCGGTACGACGGTGGCCCCCAGCCGCAGCGCAGCCAGGTAGCCGGCATAGGCGAGCACCGACCGGGCGGCGTACAGCCCGACCCGCCGGGGCGCGATTTCGCCGCCGGCCAGGACCACCCGGGCGATTCGATCGGCTTCCTGGTCGAGCTGTCGGTACGTCAGGGATTGTCCGTCGACTTCGAGGGCAACCGCCTCCCCCCACCGGGCCGTGGAGCCGACGAACCAGTCGTGCAGCGTTCGGTCTGTCATCCTCTTCCCCCTCCAGCCGCGGTCGAGCTGGTCCGTCGCCGCACCGCGGGCCGGTTCAAACCCGCAGGGCGGCGGCGGCCGTCTCAACCTTCTGCTTGATCACATCCATCTGAATGCGGGTGTTGTCGTTGATGCGCTTGGTGATGCCCGCGTCATCGAAGGGCGCTTCGGGCTTGGCCTCGAATTCCTGACGCCAGCGCATCAACGTGCCCTCGTCGTCGCTCCGGTACGTCCAGTGAATGCGCATGTACACGAATGGACCGGTCTCGACTCGGTGCGCGCGCACCGAGTGGGTCGCCTCGTCCGTGGTGCGCTCGCTGACCCAGCTCCACACCGTGCCGTCATGGTCCGGCACCATGGTCAGCCGGAAGCGGACGGTGGGGCCGTCCTCGTCAAGAACGTCGACCGCGGCGTACTCAGTGAAGAGCCCGGGCCAGGTCCGGACGTCGTTGGTCAGGCGCCACACCACGTCCAGGGGTGCCGCGATGTGGACCGAGTTGTCGGTGCTGCTCGCCATCAGTTCGTCCCCCTCGGGCTGTCATTCAGGTGGTCGAAGATCTTGCCGACACTCCAGGCCTGCGCTTCCTCGGGCAGCTCCGCGCCGTACTCGTCGGACACGGCCTTCTGCAGCTCGATGAAGCCGATGGAGTCGACGCCGAGGTCGGCCAGCGTGGCCGAGCCCGCCTCGTCGACGGCCTCCGACTCCAGGCCGATCCGGGTGGTCAGGATGTCGTGCAGGGTCGATCGGGACACGCCTGTCGGCGCCATGTCATTCCTCCTTGGGGGCTGGACCGGAGACCTCGCTTCGAGCCGGGCCACGGGGGCCTCAGACCGGTCGGCACTCCAGCAGGTCCCAGTGGTAGATCGGCTCGTTCAGCAGCTCGAAGCCAGTGCGCGAGAAGAGCGCGTTCCAGTCGTCCAGCGTGCGCTTACGCCCGCCGTGCAACACGAGCATGTCGAGGTCGAGCAGCTTGCCGTGGTCCCACTCGTTGCCGGGCTTGAGCACGGAGTCGACGATCAGCAGGCGCGCCCTGGCGTCGTCCCCGATCGCCGCGCGGATGTTGCGCAGCGCCGTGAGGGCCTCTTCGTCGGAGAAGCGCATGAACACGGCCTTGACGAAGTAGCACTCGACTCCTCGCGGCAGCCGGTCCGTCAGGAGGTCGCCACCGATGATGTCCGCGCGGTCGCCGACACCGTGGTCCGCGAAGATCTGCTCCGCCTTCTTCGCCATCCAGGGCAGATCGAACAGGTGCGCCGTCATCTGCTGGTAGCGCCGGAGCGCCTGGGCGAGGAAGTAGCCGTCACCGCCGCCGAGGTCGGCAATGCTGGCGAAGCGGCCGAGGTCCCACTGGTCGAGCTCCTCCTCGGCGAACTGCTTGGCCCAGTAGGTCTGGAACTCGTCACAGAACCGGTCGGCCTCCGGGTTCTGCTCCAGGTACGTGTTGAACGTGGTGCCGAAGGCCTGCTGGAAGGCCGGCTCGCCGATCCTGAGGCTGTGCACCATGTGCTCGAAGGGACGGGATGTGAGCTCCATGTGGTTGTAGCGGATCAGCGGGAACACTCCGTGTGGGTTGTCCTGGGTCAGCGCCTTGGTGACCGGTGTGGAGCTGAAGACGCCGGTCGGCCCCTCGGCGAAGATGCCCAGCATGGCGGTGGCCCGGAGCACCCGCTGCAACGCCTGCTCGTGGGCGCCGGCCCGCTCGGCCAGCTCCGCGATCGGCAGCGGTCCGCCTGCCAGGTGGTCGGCGATGCCCAGCTCCGCGAGGGCGTTGACGACCTGGAAGAGGCGGCTGCCCGACGCGAGCAGGACCAGCTGCAGACCGTACAGGTCGTTCGGGAGGAACTGCTCCGCGGCAGTCTTCTCGGCCTCACTCACGACAGAACCTTCTTTCCGTTGTCGTCTTTGGACAGGATTACCGCATTGACCATCTCGATGACCGCACGGGGAGTGCGGAGCGCCGTCACGGCGTCCTCCGCGAGGTCGATTCCGTACTGGTACTTGATCTGGCCCAGAACCTCCATCAAAGCAACCGAGTCATAACCGAGGTGAGTGAAGAGGACGTCGACGATGTCACCGTCGAGCGCGCCCTCCTCCGACTCACCGGCGTGGGTCCGGGTGAGATCCACCAGGTCCCCGAGGGTAAATTCCCGCACTCCAGCCTCCCGTCAGCAGAGATGCTTTCTGGATTTCCACGAGTGTTTCCGAAATGAGCGTGCCAAGGCCCCCTGAAGGAACCCTCACGGGGTGGTGAAGACCGCCGAGCCGGCCACACAGTCGACGAGCTCCGCCCGCAGGCCCTCCTCGTCCTGCTGCTGGTCGACGAACAGCCGCACGAGCTCCATCAGGCCGTACTGCGTCGCCGCGCCGCCCTGGTCGGCCCGGGCCACCACGAACCGGGCGTCGTACAGCCGCTCCAGGGCAGCCTCGGCCTCGCACTCGGCCAGCCCCAGCAGCCGCGCGACCGCGCCTGCGGTGAACCCCTCAGCCGGGACGTCGGCCATACTGCGCAGCACGCGGCGCGCCAATGGGTCGAGGCGCCCGTACGCGTGCTCCAGCCGTCCGCACAGGTCGGCGTTGCCGCTGCGGAGCAGTTGCAACCGCTGGCGGCGATCCGTCAGCCGGTCCACCGCCCGGCGCAGCGACAGTCGCGAGGGCTGAGCCAGCAGGGAGCCGACCGCCCGAACCGCCAGCGGCAGGTGCTCGCATCTGTCGGCGATCAGGCGGGCCATGGGCCGGTCGTGGCTGTCCCAGGCACAGCCGGAGACCCGGGACAGCAGCTCCACCGCGTCGGCAGCGGGCAGCGTACCGACCTCGATGCCCCGGCCCCCGCCGAGCGCGTAGAGCGGGGCACGGCTGGTGACCAGGACGGCGCAGTGCGGTCCGGCCGGCAGCAGTGGCCAGACCTGCTCCTCGGAGCAGACGTCGTCCAGCACGATCAGCACGCTGCGGTCCGCGCACCAGCTGCGGAACAGCTGGCTGCGGCCGGCCAGGTCGTCGGGGATCTGGTGCGGCAGGAAGCCGATGCCGCGGAGGAAGGAACCGATCACCGAGTACGGGTCCGGCGGTCGGCCACTGCGCACGCCGAGGTTGCCCTGGAAGCACGCGAAGAACTGCCCGTCCGGGTAGCGTCGGCGCACCCGGTGCGCTGCATGCACGACGAGCGCGGTCTTGCCGCCGCCGGCCATGCCACTGAGCGCCGCAATCCTCGGACCCGGCCCGCCGGTGGCGGTGAGGAGCTGCTCCAGCTGCGCCAGCTCCGCCTTTCTGCCGCAGAACTCTGTTATTTCAGGCGGAAGTTGAGCTGGTACGACGGACGGCGCCGCAACGACCCCACCAGCGGTGCGAACGGGCTCCAGGTCACCAGCAAGCAGCGAGCGGTGAAGCCGTTGGAGAGCCGCGCAGGGCTCCAGCCCGAGCTCCCGCGACAACTCCTCGCGCAACGCCCGGTAGGCCTCCAGTGCCTCGTGGCGCCGGCCGGCCCGGTGCAGGGCCAGCATCAGCTGGCCGTGCAGGCCTTCGTGCAGCGGGTGGTTCACGGCGAGCGCCCGCAGTTCGGGCAGCACGTCCAGTTCCCGGCCGAGCCGGAGGCACGCCTCGATGCGCAGCTCGATCGCCTGCATCCGTGCCTCCTCCAGCCGGACGGCGAACGCCTCCAGGCAGGCCCCCTTGGGCACGTCGGCCAGAGCCGCCGTCGAGCGCCATACCGCGAGCGCTCGGCTGAAGCACTCGATGGCCTGCTCGTGGTCCCCCGCCTTCAGGGCCGCCTTGCCCTCCTCGAAGAAGGATTCGAAGACGTGCACGTCGACGTCCCCTGCGCACCCCTTGAGGGCGTACCCCGCGGAGTCCGTGACGAGGCTCGCCGCGCCCGTCTCACCCTCGGCCCCGAGCAACTTGCGCAGCTGGTAGATGTAGGTCTGCATCGTGGCCGAGACCGCGGTGGGCGGCCGGTCCAGCCATATTTCCTCGACGAACTGACTGATGGGGACGGTTCGTCCCCGGGAGATGAGCAGCAGTGCCAGTACCGCGCGCAGCTTGGGCGCGAATACCAGTGGTTCGCCGCCCATGGCCGGCGTCGCTTCGAGATTCCCCAGCAAACGGAATTGCACTCGACCACCTCAGCTTTGTCACCGGATTAGCTTCTGACCCCGGGACCGCATACTGAGCGCAACCTCGATGTTCTGTTTCGGCCCCCGTCTCCCGCCATGTTGCCGAACCTCGCTATATCCGGCGGGGCCGGCGCTATACAGGGACTGGAGGAGCCGGGGCGATTTCCCTCGGCGCCGCGGCGCCTTGCGCATTCACCCAGCCACACGGCGCAGTGGCCCACCCTGCACCAGGCGATCCGACGAGGCCGTTCCCGCCGCCTTGCCGTGCCGTTCGGCCAGGAACAGCCCGAAGAATCTCGGGATGGCGTAGCCGGCGCCGCCCGGGTCCTCCCCGGGGACGAGTTCGAGGGCGCGGGCCTCGACCAGGCCCTCCAGTAGGTCCTCCGTCGCGCGCTCGGGCAGGTCGAGGGCCATGGCCGCCTCGCGTACCGAGATCCGGGGCGGGCACAACAGGGCCAGCTGGGTCACCGCCCACCGGGACTCCGCGGGCAGCTCCCGGTAGGCCCTGGCCAGCGACTCCCGCAGGTCCAGGTCGGCTATCCGTAGTTCGTCGAGCTGGTTGCGGGACGGGTCGGCGAGCCGGTCGGCGAGCTGACCCACCGTCCAGTGCGGGCGTGCCACCAGCCTGGCCCCGGCGGCGCGCACCGCCCTCGGGAGGTACGCGCACGAGGCCAGCAACCGCTGCACCGCCTCAGGTTCGGCGGCGATCCGGTGCGGTCCGACGATCCGGCCAAGCAACTCCAACGCCTCTTGCGGGGTGAAGCCGACCAAGTCGGTTCGGTGTGTCTCGCCCAACGCAGCCAGCCGGGCCCGCGCGGTCACCAAGGCCCGTGCAGGCCCGGGGCCCGGCAGCAGTGGCCGTACCTGAGCCTCATCGACAGCTCCGTCGATGAGCACCAGGACCCGGCTCCCGGCGAGGGCGGTTCGGTAGATCGCGCTGCGCGCCTCCATCGAATCCGGCAGCGCCTTGCTCGGGTCGAGGGCCTCGATCAGGTGGCCCAATGCGGCCCTGGTCCGGTCCCGGTACGGGAGCATGCCGTCGAAGTCGACGTAGATCAGACCGTCAGGGAAGGCGTCCAGGCATCGGTGAGCGAGGTGGATGGCCAGTGCGCTCTTGCCCACGCCGACGGCACCCGAAATCACCAGGGTGTCGGGGTGCGTCGACCGCAGCCGTGCGCCGAGCTGCTCCACATGCGTAGTGCGACCGGTGAAGTCGGCTGTGTCAGGGGGCAGGAGGCACGGGCGGTCTGCGCGCCGCGCCCCTGCGTGCAGCGGGCCGACCGGCCGGGCATCGAGGGCGAGGTCGGCAGCGAGGATCGCATGGAAGACCCTGTCGAGGACCGGCCCGGGACGCAAGCCCGCCGCCGCCAGCCGATCACGCCCGCGCTGGTAGACCTCCAGTGCATCCGCCTGCCGGCCGCTGCGGTACAGCGCCGTCATCAGGTGGGCCCGCATCCGCTCGCGCGTGGTGTGCTCCTCCACCAGCTTGTAGAGCTCCGCGAGGACGTGGCTGTGCCGCCCCTGGGCGAGGTCCGCGGCGATTCGCTCCTCCAGCGCCGCCAGCCGGGTTTCCTCCAGCCGCGACTGTTCCTCCTCCAGCAGGAACTCGGTGGTCCCCTCCAGGGCCGGACCCCGCCACATCGCCAGCGCCGCGGCCAGCTCCGCAGAGGCCTCCGCGTGCCGCTCGCGGCGGGCCTCGTCGTACCCCAGCCCGACCCGCCGCCGGAACTCCGCCACGTCGAGGGTTCCCTCCGGGCAACGCAACAGGTACCCGGTCCGGGTGCGCACGATGTCGGCGCAGGGGCCGAGGAGCTTGCGCAGCCGGGATACGTAGGTGTGGATCTGTGCCCGGCGTGTCCGGGGCGGGCGACTGTCCCACAGCACGGCGCTGAGCTGGCTCTCGGACACGGCCCGTCCTTCCGCGAGGAGCAGAACGGCCAGGAGCGTTCTGGGCTTGCTGCCTCCAAGCGGGATCGAATGCCCGTCACGCAGCACTTCCACCGGCCCGAGCAGCCTGAACTCCATGGGTCACGCTCCCGTGTGCGGAGAGAAACGGACGCTCACGCGTGGCTGGCGCCGCGTCACTTGCCACAACTGACGGCTCCCCGACTCAGGCCGCGTACAGGTCGAAGGTCGATGTGTGCCGAGGGCCGGCCGCGACGACCAGCGTCGGGTCGACGGTGATGATGGCCTGGTACAGGCGCTGGAGCTGCGGCGACGGTTCGACCCCGAGATGTTCGACCAGGCGCCGGCTCAGCCTGCGGTAGACGCCCAGCGCCTCCGCTCGTCGACCGGACCGGTACAGGGCGACCATGGCCTGCGAATGCAGCGCTTCGTGCAGCGGGTGGCGGTCGAGGAGCCCGGCGAGCTCGGTCAACAGCTCAGCATGCCGCCCCAGGCGCAGGTCGGTGTCGATCCGTCGCTCCAGTGCGACCATCCTGGCGACCCCGAGGCGCCGCCGCTCGGCCTCCAGGACCCTGCCGCACGGCACGCCCGCGAGGACGGGAGACTGCCACAAGGCCAACGCGGCCGAGTATGCGGCCGCCGCCTCGACGTCGTTCCCGGTCGCGAAATGGGCATCGCCGACGGCGACCAGTCGGTGGTGCTCGTGGACGTCGACGGCCGTCAGCGCGATGTCCAACCGGTAGCCGCCGTGGCATCGGACGATGACGCCCGGGGCGTGGTGCGGCGCGTCGGGGCCGAGCGCGACGTCCAGTCCTCTGCGGAGCTGGGAGATGTAGCTCTGGAGGGTGGCGAGCGCGCTCTGCGGCGGAGCGGTCGCCCAGAGTTCGGCCATGAGCGTGTGGACCCGGACCGTCTGCCCGGCGTTGAGGGCCAGCAGGGCCAGGATCTGCCGCGGCTTGCCGGCCGTCGGTGCGATCGATCTTCCATTCGATTCGACCCTGAAGGGTTCCAGGATTCGGATGCGCATGCCATCTCCTCCCGATTTCAGGTGCATGCCAAGAGGCTCGTCGGCCAGCGCCCGAGGCGGTCTACCACGGCGATGCCCGAGCACCAGACCTGGTGCGCACCGTGGCACCGACGTCGGGATGCCGAAGAGGGATCACCCGGAAGCCTCCGCAAAGGAAGCCCGGCAGTCGGCCGGACACATCGACGGGCAGTTCCCTGCTCCCCGTCGAGACGGTGAACGGGCCTGCCGGCCCGTCGTTCAGCCAGACGATCCCGGGATGTCGGCGGCTCTGCGGAATCCGCAGGGCTCGACGACCAGCGTCCCGAGCGGACCCGCCTGCAGATCGTGGCGCACTACCTGACCCCCCGTCCCGTCGGATTCGGCCGCTCCACATGTACGACCTGAGCGAACGTCAACTGTTGCTCCGTTCGCACCCGTTGACACTCTTGGCACCCTAGGTGCGGGCCCGGAGGCTGTCAACTAGCATGAACACCTACCCCGCGCCAGCTCACCGTGGTGCACGCAAGGAGCCTTGATGCCCTCACTGGCCGAGAAGATCGACAAGCTATTCACCAACATCCGGAAGGACGGGCGCGAATACACCTATGAGGAAGTCGCCCGCGGCTGCAGCGAGTTGAACGGCGGAACCTTCTCGAAGAGCTACGTCTGGCAGCTGCGGACCGGTCAGCGCGACAATCCGACTAAGCGTCATCTCGAAGCCCTCGCGGCCTTCTTCCGGGTACCCGTGGCCTACTTCTTCGACGAGGAGACGGTCGAGCGGGTCGACTCCCAGCTCGCGATCACCACAGCCATGCGCGACGCCCAAGTTCGCGACATCGCGCTCCGGGCGATGCGGATGGACGACGCGGGCCGCAAGTCCCTGGCCCGGATCATCCGCGAGGTCAGCAAGCTGCACGCGGCCACGCCAAAGCAGGGCCGGCAACGCAACGCGCCACCGGATGCCGAGGAATAGCATGGCCGTGCTCTTCTGGCGCGGACACCGCAATCGGGGGAACGACATGCAAGCCCTGCGCCGGGCCTGTGAGGAGCGGCTTGCCTCCCTCGGGCTTCCCGAGGCCTACGACATGGTCACCTTGTGCGCCCACCTCAACGCCACACGGAACAGGCCCATCCGGCTGATCCCGATGCCGCTGGAAGCCGCAGCCCCGTCCGGCCTCCTGCTCGCCTTCCCGGACGCGGACTACATCGTCCATGAGGAGAACACCAGCCAGCATCACCAGGAGCACATCGTCGCCCACGAGTTGGCCCACCTCATCTGCGGACACCGCCGCGCCGGCTCGATCGAGACCGACATCGGGGCGCTGCTGTTCCCTGATCTGGATCCATCCCTGATCCAGGACCTGATGCACCGTGAAAACTTCTCGGACGAACAGGAGCAGGAAGCGGAGATCATGGCGTTCCTCCTCGGCAGGGCCCTGCGGAACGAGGAATCCAAGCGCTCGAAACCCGACCCCGACAGCACTCTGGGCCGCATCCACGGCTCGCTCGACTGGCGTCGAGGGGGCAGGTTGTGACCCATCTACGGTATCTGATGGGCTCGTTGGCCTGTTGGGTCGCCTTCACCTCGACGCTGATCCCGCTGCTGCGCGGCTATCGGCGGGATCCGGCACTCGTCGCCATGTGCGGCGCGTTCGGCTGCCAGGGCATGTACCTCGCACTGTCCGTACCGTCGCGCTGGACCGGCGGCTTGTTCGGGTACGTGACCTGGTACAATGTGGGGGTCCAGATGTGGATCATCGCCGCGATCACCTGTCAGCAGATTCTGCTGATCCTCTGGACCCATCCACGACCCGAGGCCCGCATCCGCTGCCGTCGCCGGTTGATCGCCCTGGGCTGCGTACCCATCGCGATGACCCTGCTGTACTACCTGGCCTCCAGGCACGGGAAGCCCCGGAACTCGTTCGAGCACCCCGGGGACCAGCCCATCTTCATCGCCTACCTCGTCACCTACCTTTCCGCGTTCGCCGTCGGCAAAGTGATCGTGGCCCGGGCGTGCTGGTTCTACGCCCGGCCGAGTGGGGACCCGTGGGTGCGGCGAGGTCTGCGCACCGCGGCCTGCGGGGCGGCCCTCGAACTCGTGTACCCAGCCATGAGGTTCGCCGACATCTTCCTCGTCCCGTACGGCTGGCACCCCACGCGGTGGGCGAACGTCTCGCGGACCGACCTCACGGCAGGGATGGTCCTGAACATCGTCGGGTGGACGGCCCTGCTGTGGGGTCCACGCGTGACCGCGGCACTCGAATGGTGTGCGGATTACCGGAGCTACCGCCGACTTCGCCCGCTCTGGTCGGCGTTGCAGCGGGCTTATCCGGAGATCTCACTGCAGCCCGCATCCGGCAGCGACCTGACCGCCGTCTCCGACCTGTCCTTCCATCTGCACCGCAGGGTGATCGAGATCAGGGACGGCTATCTGGCCCTCCGCAAGGACGCCGTCCTGGTACGTCCACCCGCCGCCGTCGGCGGCAGCAGCCAGGCGGAACAGGCGGGCCGGGCCGAGCAGGAGGCGCCGCTCATCGCAGCCGCCTTCGCGACACACCACCGGTGCGACGATCCGGCCGAGGCGGAGACACCCATCGCCCCCGTCGGCCCGGGCAGTCAGGACTTCGCCGCCGACGTGGCCTGGCTGGTGCAGGTCTCCGAGGCCTACGCCCGCGTGAGTCGTTGATCACGGATTCCACCGCTCTCGTCAGGGTGGCGGACGGCGGTGCCCGCCGCCCGCCACCCTGACGTGGCGTCCGACTACCCGGCGAACGGCGTGGCCGGACAACCCTGCACCAGGCCAGGGACGACAAAGAGGTTCCCAGCCATGGGTTCCACCTGACCCAGATCGCGGCGGGCCGTCGTCACATAGAGGTCGGTCAGGTCCGGCCCGCCGAAGGTACAGGAAGTCGTCAGCGAGGCGGGGACCACGATCTCCCGGTCGAGGCGCCCGTCCGGAGCGTAGCGCCGCACCGCGCCCCCGCGGAACAGTGCGACCCACACCCCGCCCTCGGCATCGACGCACAGGCCATCCGGCACTCCAGGCGTACCGGTGACCTCGGCGAACATCCGCCGGTTGGTGGCACGGCCCGTCGCGGAGTCGTAATCGAGGACGTCGATGCGCCGGGTCGGGGTGTCCACGTGGTACATCAGGCACGCCTCCGGATTCCAGGCGATGCCATTGCTCATCCGGAGGTCCGTCGCCACGGCCTCGAACCGACCGTCCGGCGACAGGCAGGACAGCGATCCCGGGCTCGCCTCGCCGGCGATCGTGCCGACCCACAGCCTGCCCCGGTCGTCGACGCCCGCGTCGTTACCGCGCACTCCGCTCTCGGACCAGTCGACGAGCCACCGGAGCGTTCCGTCCCGATCGGTCACGGCAACGCCGTCCCTCAGGCTGAGCACGAGCCCCCGGTCGGCACGG
Organism: Kitasatospora sp. NPDC096140; assembly: GCF_040303045.1. Lineage (NCBI taxonomy): Bacteria > Bacillati > Actinomycetota > Actinomycetes > Kitasatosporales > Streptomycetaceae > Kitasatospora > Kitasatospora sp. NPDC096140. The sequence goes on along the minus strand of NZ_JBEOUW010000028.1, from coordinate 88,739 downwards.
GGCTTCGCCGCCGCCACCGGCTGGGCGAACGTCGTCACCGTGTCGCGCCCGTCGGCCGGGTCGAACCGGTGAACGGCGCACTCACTCATGTCGACCCACAACAGGGTGCCCGCCGCCACGTCCCAGGTCGGGCACTCGGCAAAGCCTGCCCTGGCCGCAAGGGCGACCTCCACCGCCGTCATCAGAACTCCCGATCCGAACCCTGCGCCGCCGTCCGGTGAAGCGGGGTGCCCGCCCTCAGCAGAACGGACTCCACGGCGTCGATCAACTGCGCCGCACCGTCATCGACCAGCATGTCGGCAACGGGCAGCCCCAGATACCTCAGGGCCCTGACGTTCTCCTGGCCGCGGGTCGCGACCGCGACCACCGGAGCCCCGCCCAGCTGTTCCACCAGCGCGATCTCATCCTCAGGGTCAGCGACGGGTAGATGCTCCCAGTGGTACCGGACCTTGCGCTGCGGGTCGTGCACGAAAACCACGACATCAGGCCGGGATCCCTGCAGGATTGCGGTCGCCAGGCCGCCGAACGCGGGGTGCAGCACGGACGCCTGCCCCTTGATCACCAGCAGGTCGTACTGCGGATCTGCCTTTTGAACCAGATGCTCCACCAGACCTGCCGCCTGAAACACCGGCGTCCGGTCAATGATCGCGCCCTCACTGGAGCCTACGAGCAGGCAGGTCTGCCCGGTGCCGACGTAACCGGTATCCACGCCGCGCGACCGGGCCGCATGCTGCAACTGCAGTGCGGTTGTCCGCTTCCCGACGACGCAGTCACTTCCCGCCACGTGCAGCAGCCGGGCACGGCTACGGTGCGTCCGCCCGGAGTACTTGGGCAGTTCATCGTAGGGGCGCCTGATGTCGACGATCCGCTGCCCTTCGGCGAGCAGATCCACGAGGTCGGTGCCAAGCAGTTGCAGATGGAGACAGGATATGACGTGCAGTCCGCCGCGTACCGCAGCGTGGATCTGCTCCCACCAGAACTCCGGGATGTCTCCCGGTACCCGCGGCGCATGCTGGAACTGCCCATCCACGCATTCGCCGTAGTCGGATTCCGTCAGCGCCACAACCAGGGCTTCGGGCCGGAATCCCATGGCCTCGTCCAGCGAGGCAACGATCGGGATGTCCGTCCCGACCACCACAGTCCCGGTGGACCCTCGTGCCAGCGATCGATCGATGACCGCGACGGTCTCCAGGATCGAGCTGTGGCGCAGCACCCCCTGCGCGGTCTTGCCCTCCAGCTGCCCGAACACCCCGTCGGCGAAGAGCACGGCCCGCAAAGGCGATTGAGAGAAGTCGGATAACATCATGCTCTGCATGCTAATCAGCTGTGGTCCGTCGAGACAGGTCACCCAGCAAGGACATGGCGATGTCTGTCCGTAGCCATCCGTCACTGATGGCAGTCCGCCCATCTGGGGACCTGTTCGAGGTGATCCTGGGAACCGGTCTGCGGCGCGGTGAGGTACTCGGCCTGCACTGGACGGACGTGCACTTCATGGAGCGAGATCTTCCGTTCTTGGCGAGGTTCACCTGCCGGTAGAACCGATCGCCACAGCGGTCGCAGTGCGCAACGCACAGCCAGGGCGAAGCGCCGTTCGAGCGCTCCTTCGTGACCGCCCGCTCGTCCATCGCCGCCTGGACCGCGACCCACTCCTCCTCGGTGAAGAGGGGCTTGGCCATCCGGATCGGCAGGCCCTTGGCGTCGCGGGCGATCTTGCGCGCCTTCACGGAGCGGCCGGTCAGTTTCAGGCCCATCGTCGCCGGCGACCGCAGGATCTTGCCCACGCTGGTCGGGTTCCAGTGGTTCGAGGGGGCAGTCTTGCGCTTGCCCGTGTAAGTGTCGCCCTGGTTCTTGTACGCGTGGGTCGCGGGTGTGTCGAAGCCAGCGGCCTCCAGGGCCGTGGCGATCATCCACTGGCTCTGGCCTTCCACGAGGAGCTTGCCCATGTAGCGGACGGCCTCGGAGGTGACCGGGTCCGGCCCCAGCGTCCGCCCACCACCCGGCCGGTCCACGATCCGGTACCCGTACGGCGGCTGCCCGCCCGCTCATCGGTCCGTCTTCCGCAAGTGCTTGTGCGCGGCCGTGACACGGGCCTTGATCCGCTTGAGCTCCATCTCCGCGAAGATCGACGCCAGCATCAGGAAGGTCTTGGCCAGCTCGTTCCCGAACGACGACTCGCGGCCCTCCCGGTAGTCCAGGGTGATCCCGTCGTCGGTGAAGACCAGGACCTTGTGGTTCTCCTCCGCCCAGTGGGCGAGGTCCGCGCTGTCCTTGGCCGAGCGGAACGCCCGGTCGACCTTGGCCCACACCATCGCGCCCACTCCCCCTGGCGCTCGGTCAGCCACGGACCCAGGTCCGGGCGCTTCCACGGCGTGATCTCCGCGGAGACGTCCAGGTCCTCGAAGGACCCGACGATCTCCCACTCCTTCAAGACCGCGTGCCAGGTCGCCGACTCCACCTGCACCAGGTGCGAGACCTTGCCCTCATCCCCCGTGCGTGTCCGACACACGCGAACCAACCACCGCCCGAACCGGCGCCGAAACCGTCATGATGCTCACAGGAGGTCCCCTACCGCCCAGGCCAGCGGGCACCCTCGAACAGCCCACACTCGAACGAGTGGACTCTTTTAGAAAAGGCGTCCATCCGCTGGCGGATCGACCTCCAGGTCGCCACCCCGGGCCTCGCCGCCAAGGCCGTCGAGGCCTACGTCGAGCGCGCCGACACCCACGCCGAGCGCTGGTCGGACCACGCGCCGGTCACGGTGGTGTTCGATCTGAACAACTAGGACACCCCGTCCGGTCGATCAGGTGCAAAGCGCCGGAACGGGCTCCGCCCGTCCTGATGTTGAGCTGCGCGGGTACGGGCGGGCGGCGGATCACCATGCGGTGATGGCCGGTGCGTTGGGTTGGTGCTGCTGCCAGGCCTCGTTGAGGCGCGTCAGCCGGTCCTCGGCGGCGATGCCGCACAGGGACGCGACCTTGCCGTCGCTGAGCTCGAACGCCACTGCGCCCACGACCCGGTCGTCGACCACGGCGAGGACGGCCTGGGAGCCGTTGACCAGCGCGATGTGGAAGGAGGGGGCGCCGCCGGCCAGCCGCAGCTTCGCGGGAGTGGGCTTGAAGCCGGCCCGGACGATGGTGGCGACGCGCTCGGGTGTGCGGTACCGCAGCAGCCGCTTCGCCAGTCCGGCGCCGTCCGAGACCATGGTCACGTCGGCGGTGAGCATCGCCACCAGCCGCTCGGTGCGCCCCGATGCGGCGGCGGCGAGGAACTCCTCGACGACCCGTCGCGCCGTCGCACGGTCCACCTCCTCGCCGGCGCGGCGCTCGGCGGCGATCCGGCGCCGGGCCCGGTGGACGTGCTGCTGACTCGCCGACTCGCTGATGCCGAGGATCCCGGCGATCTCGGCGTGCGGGTAGGTGAAGGCCTCGCGCAGGACGTAGGCGGCCCGCTCGACCGGCGCGAGGCGCTCCATGAGGGTCAGGACGGCCAGGGACACCGATTCGCGTTGCTCGAAGGTCGCGGCGGGGCCGAGCATCGGGTCGCCCTCGAAGAGGGGCTCGGGCAGCCGGTCGCCGGCCGCGCGCTCGTGGCGGGCCTGCGCCGAGCGGAGCCGGTCGAGGCAGAGGTTGGTGACGATTTTGGTCAGCCACGCCTCCGGCACCTCGATGCGTTCCCGGTCCGCGGCTTGCCAGCGCAGGAACGCGTCCTGCACGGCGTCCTCGGCGTCGGCCGCCGAGCCGAGCAGACGGTACGCCAACGAGGCCAGCCGGGCCCGGCCGGCCTCGAAGCGATCGATGGCTGCGCTGTCCATGCGGAGCAGCCTATGCGGCGCCCTTCACCCCGGCCCGGTCGGGCGCAGTGGCCAGGTGACGGCGGCGCTTCGGCATGCCGAAGGTCGGGTGGGCGATGCTCCACCCGGACCCCGTGAGAACACCCGCCTTGAGCCGCGCGGCGGTCCGGCCGCCCAGGTACCAGGACTTCGACCGGACGTCCCCGTCCACCATCTGGAAGATGGCGTCCCGCCGCCCCAGGCTGATGTGGTTGCCGTAGTACTTCAGTCCGAGGGTCGGAACCACAGCGTCCGTCAGGCGCGCGATGATCGCGGCGGTCGCCTGCATGGTGGTGAAACCGGCCGAGGCGCAGGACATCGGCAGCGGCCGGCCGTTGTCGCCGATCGCGTAGGCGCAGTCGCCGGCGGCGTAGACGTCGGGGTGCGAGATCGAGCGCATGGTGCGGTCGACGACGACCTGGCCGGTCTCGGCGACCTCCAGGCCGCTGGCGGCGGCGATGGGGCGCACGGCGAACCCGGCCGCCCACACGGTCACGTCGGCCGGGACGGACCTACCGTTGGCGGTGATCGCCCGGGCAGGCTCGACGGCCCGGACAGTGGTGTGCTCGTGGACGACGATTCCCAGCCGGTCGAAGGACCGGTGCAGGTGCTGGCGGGCCTTCGGGGAGAGCCAGGCGCCCAGCCCGCCGCGGGCGACGAGCGCGACCGAGAGGTCGGGCCGCGACTCGGCGAACTCGGTGGCGGTCTCGATGCCGGTCAGCCCCTCGCCGACGACCAGCACGGTGCCGCCCGCGCCCAGTCGGGCAAGGCGCTCGCGCAGGCGCAGCGCAGAGGACAGGCCGGTCACGTCGAAGGCGTACTCGGCCACGCCGGGGACGCCGTGGTCGGCCACGGAGCTGCCGAGCGCGTAAAGAAGCGTGTCGTACGCGAGCTCGCCGCCCTCGCCGGTCAGGGCGACGGCGCTGCGCTCGGGGTCGATACCGGTGACGCGCGCCAGGCGCAGCCGTACCCCGGTGCCGGCGAAGACGTCGGCGAGCTTGCGGAACGCGACGTCCTGGCCGCTCGCGAGCTGGTGGAGCCGCATCCGCTCGACGAAGTCGGGCACGGCGTTGACGACGGTGATCTCGGTGTCGGCGGGCGAGAGCCGTCGGGCCAGGTTACCGGCCGCGAAGGCCCCGGCGTAGCCGGCGCCGAGGACGACGATGCGGTGCTTCATGGCGTTGCTCCTGTCTCGTTCGCGGACCCCTTGAACGAGACGGCGCCCCGATTGCTGACAGGAGCCGGGTGTGACGCGCGTCACCCGGCCGGGACGAGCAGCCGAGCCCGAGCCTGTCGCTCGACCGGCTCACCTGGGCGGCAGCTGCGCACCGCATGCCGCTGCGACATCTCCTGTGATCAGGTCACGTAGGTGCGGGGCGCCGTCCGCCCTCCCAAGAGGAGCCCTTCCCCGATTGGCGCATCGCGTGCAGGCCTGCCATGCCCCGAGCATGCACAGACATGGTCCTGACTTTCAGGCGGGAACCGGTGGGTGCCCCGCCAGCCGTCCAGATCCCAGCCTCGGATAGGCCGGACACGTCACGTCACCGTCGGGCGCCGTCCGAGTTGCCGCTTGATCGGGCATGTGTCGTGATTGCCTTCGGAAGGGCCTCGGGCTGACGTCACCTCAGTCACGCCGAGCCGAGGCAGGCCGACTGCGTGACGTGGGGGACCCACCCCGGTGCGAATACCCGCGGGTTCCCACAGCCACGGCACAGGACACAGGGACGCCGGTCGCGAGCGCAGGAGTCTGCCTCGGTGCCCTCGACGATGCCCGGCGGGAGGACAGGCATGGCGGAACGACCGGCTCGGGCTGCTTCGGCTGCGGACGGGCGAAGTGTCACTGCGAAGATCGTCTTCACGTTGGGGCTGGTGCTCGTCGCCCAGGCCCTGTTCGTGCTGTGTCTCGTCAGTGCCCAGCAGCTGCTCGTGCCGCGGAACATGCCGTTCGGCGTGGCCGGAGCGCCCTCGCCCGTCGTCGCCGAAGTGGCGTCGAAGCTGGGACTGGACCTGACCTCCTACCCGAGTCAGTCGGCCGTGACGGACGCAGCCGACCGGGGCGAGTTGTACGGCGGGTACATCAGCGACGGTTCGAGCGACACGCTGGTCATCGTCCCGGCGAAGAGCTTCTTCGCCCAGACCGAACTGGAGCCGGCGTTCGAAGCGGCGGCACGCAGACTGGACCGGCCGCTGACGGTGCAGACCGTCGCGCCGCTCGCCTCCAGCGACCCGGTCGGCGCAGTGGGGTCGCTGTTGCTCCTCCCCCTGCTGATCGGCGGATACCTGGCGGCCGTGCTGGTCTTCAAGGCGGCCCACGGCGTGGCCGCCGCGCCGTGGCGCGCAGCCATCCTGGTCGGGTACGCGCTGGTGGGCGCCCTGCTGACCGACCTGATCGCCGGATTGGGGATCGGTGCGTACTCCAGCAGCCACTTCTGGCCACTGCTCCCGTGTTTCTGGCTCATCACCTCGGCGGTGACGCTGGCCGCTGCCGCGCTGCAGGCCATGGTGGGCAAGATCGGCACCATGCTCGTGGCGGTGCTGTTCATCGTGGTCGGCGGACCCCCGGCCGGCGGGCTCGGCACCTACCTGCTGCCCGTCTACTGGCGCAACATCGGAGTGGTCTTCCCTGCGCAGAGCGCCATCACCCTGATCAACCACGTGCTCTACTTCGGCGGGAGGAACATCTCCACCCCGCTCGTCGTCCTGTTCCTCTACGCCCTCCTCGGAACCGCCGTCATCGCCTGGTACGGGCGCATCCGCCCGGCCCGCGCGGCCGCGCGGGCCGGCCACCAGGACGCCGGGGCGCCCCCGCCGGCGGGCCCCGCGACAGGCCCTGCGGCGGACCCGCCAGGGCGCCGACGGGCCCTGATCGGCATGCTCGTGGCGCTGGGCATCTGCGCCGTCATGCAAAGCCTGTTCGCCACCACCTACATGAGCGCGGGCCACGCCCCCAAGGCCACCGACCTGCCGTTCGGCGCCGTCGGATCCTCGCCCGTCCTGCCCGCAGCTCAGAAGAACATCTCACTGAAGGTCACCCAGTACGAGAACGAAACCGCCGCGAAGACCGCCATGGACGAAGCGCGGATCTTCGGCGCGCTGATCTCCACGGGCACCACGCAGACCCTGGTCGTGGTGCCGTCCATGAGCGACCTGGCGCCGCTCGATCTCGCGGTGCGGTTCGAGGAAGCGGCGAAGGCCACCGGCCAGCCGCTGACGGTCCAGCAGTACGCCCCGACGCCGCTGGCGGCCAAGGACCCGTTCGGACTGGTCCAGGGACTCATGCTGGTCCCCCTGCTCATCGGCGGATACATGAGTTCCACCCTGCTCCTGGCCCGGACCGGCCGGGCCGCGGGCCGCTGGCGCGCCGCCCAGCTCGCCGGCTTCGCCGTCGTGAGCGGCCTGGTCGTCGACCTGATCGTCTGCTACTGGCTGGAGGGCTTCCCCAGCAGCAAGTTCTGGATCACCTGGCCCATCTGCGCCCTGATCGTCGCCGTCGTCGCCTTCGTCGCCGCGATCCTGCAGAAGCTGCTCGGGCCCATCGGCACCCTGCTGACGATCGTCGTGATCATCCTGTTCGGGAACCCGTCGTCAGGCGGCGCCACCGGAGTGCCGTACCTGCCCGCGTTCTGGCGTGACCTCGGACCCTACCTGCCGCCCCGCAACGCCTACATCCTGCTGCACCACACGATCTACTTCGACGGCCACGGCACCGGCCAGGCACTGACCACCCTGCTCGTCTACCTGGGGGTCGCCGCAGCCGTCCTCATCGTGCTCGACCTGCGCCGTTCCGAAGCCACGCTGCCCACCGACGCAAGCGAAGCCGCGGCCATGGCCGTCCCCATCGGAGCCACACCCTGACCCCTTCACTCCGGGCGGGCGGAGCCGCGGGGCGGGCGACGCGCCTGGCGACGATGAGCCGGGGTGCCCATCCGGAAGGCGTCATTCGCCCTTGGGTCAGGCGCTCCACGTCCTGGCGGCCCCACCACGCCAACGTCTACCTCGGGAAGCGCTACGGCTCCCACGAGTACGACGACGACACGACGGGTCCGACGAGTGCGTCGCCCAAGATCGAGGTGGACAAGGCGGCGCTCGACGGCGCGACGCCGAAGGACCTGCTCCCCACCAAAGGCAACTACCCCACGGAGAGCGTCCGTTACCGCTCGGTCGTGGTCACCGACATCCCCGGGGCGAAGCCTGCGCGCAAGCTGACCGGCGCGATCGGCCTCGGTGAGGAGAACCTGCCGTTCCACGACCGCCCGGCCGAGGGCATGATCGTCACGACGGAGCAGAGCTGGTCGGCCCCGGGCGTCACGTTAGGCCGGCTTCTGCACGGCCTCGCGCTCGCGCCCGGCCAGAGCACCGAGGTCGCGGTCGTCGACTGGCAGCGTTCCACCAAGGCCACCGGCACCGAGACCACCGCCGAGGCCGACACGCTGTCCGCCACGACCGACCAGAACCGGTCGATCAGCGAGGTCGCGAACGCGATCGCCCCCGAGGAGCAGTACGGCACGTCCCAGGCGAACTACGCCAGCAGGTCGTCCAGTTCGGCGGCAGCATCGGCGTCTCGTTCTTCGGGATCGGCGGCGGCAACTGGAGCGAGTCGTCGAAGGCCCGCCCCGGAGCGTGCCGCGTCGAGGGTGACGGCGAACACCTCGTCGGCGAGTTCGCGCGCGGCCCGGTCGTGCGCGGCCCGGTCGTGCGCGGCCCGGTCGTGCGCGGCCCGGTCGTGCCGGCACAGCCGCCGCGCGTAGGCGAGGACGGCGTCGTGGTGACGGGTCGTGAGCGTTCGGGCTGCCGACCGGCGGCTGTGCTCGGTGTCCGGGCGCAGGTCGGCGGCTGGTTCTGACACGGACTGCCTCGATCCTGGGATGAGCGGTTGCTGATCCGATCCGACGAAGGGGCGCTTCGCCGGGGACGGCGGCCGCCAGGGCGGCGGCCGTGGGGCCCGACGGCGGACCGCGGCCGCTGGCCCCGGAGGGCCGTGGCCGGTCGGCGGTCCGCCGTCGGTCTTCTCGGAGCGGGCGGGGCCCGGTCAGTGCCTGCGCTGCCGGGCGCGGCGGCGCAGGAGGAGCGCCGTGGTGCCGCCGGCCAGGATCAGCGCGCTGCCGGCGAGGGCGGGGACGGTGACCTTGGCGCCGGTGCGGGCGAGCGAGTCGGGGCCGGCGGCGGTGGTGCCGGCGGGCGGGGTCGGCAGGCCCGTGGTGCCGATGTCGGCGGCGCCGTCGCCCGCGTCGGCGGACGGGGAGGGCGCCTGGGGGGTGGGTGTCGGTACGGCGGTGCGGGTCGGGGGCGGGGTGGTTCCGGTGCCGGGCTTGGCGGTGGTGGCGCTCGGGGCGGAGCCGGGGCCGGTCGGTGTGGCGCTCGTGGTGGGGCCGGGGTTGGGGGTGGTGGTGCCGGCGCCGAGCCGGATCTGGACGTCGGCTCCGGTGGCGGTCGCGTCGGTGACGCTGAGGGACAAGCCGGTCGCGGTGTCGGTGAGGGCCGCGGTGCCGGTGAACGAGCCGGTGGTCGCCTTGTCGTCGTGCTTGCCGTTCCCGATCATGACGGCGTGGTCGTACTTCCCCTCGGGCACGCGGTAGACGTCGACGCCCTGCGCGACGTCGAGGTCGGGGGTGCCGGCGTCGGGGGTGCGGTACTCGACGACGATCCGGTCGCCGCCGCTTCCGAGGGGGAGGTCGACGGCACGCACTCCCGCGGTGTTCGCGGCGGCGTGCAGTGGTGTGAGGTGCACAGTGGCGGTGGCGGTGGGCGTGGTGATCTGCTGCTCCGGCAGCCACTTCTGGGCGATCAGTTCGGGAGCGGAGAGGCCCTTCTTCTCACCGCCCGCGCCCATGGGCGTCCGCCTGCTGTAGCCGTCGGCGGTGCAGGAGGTAAAGCTGCCCGGCGTGCACACCTGGCGTTCCTGGTGGGCGAAGCCGAGGTTGTGGCCCATCTCGTGGGCGATGGCGGCGACATCCTTGACCGCCCCCTCCTGGAACCAGGTCACGGCTCCGGGCTGGTAGCCGAGGCCCCACCAGTCGCAGGCCTTGTTGCTCGGCATGACGATCGACAGGTGGTCGTAGGCCAGGTCGGACGGCAGCGCCTTGCGGGCGAGTTCGGCCATCTTGCCGGTGTCGCAGGTGGAGCCGTCCATGGCGAGGTCGAACGGCCCGAAGACGCCGTCGTCCTTCGCGGGCACCACACCGAGGAGTCCTCCGGAGTTGGCCGCGTAGTACGAGGTCAGGGATCCGGTCTGGCCGAAGAAGTGGCTGCGGGCGTCCGCGCGGTCAGCGTCGGGGTTCGCGAGGCGGGCGTTGGCGAGGTTGACGAGGACGACGACGTGCCGGTCGGTCTTCTTCAGCCCGGGATCGGCCACGGCCGGGGTGGTGAGGGCCGTCGTGGAGAGCGTCAGAACGCTCGCGGCGGTGACGGCGAGGACGGCGGGCGTCACGCGCCGGGGGCGGCGTGCGGCACCGACGGGTTCCCGGTCGGTGTCCGAGGGCCGGCCGGTCGAGTGGGTCGGGGACGTGCGGGCTGCCGTGCGCGGGTCTTCGGCTCGGTGGGACGAGCGCCGACTGGTCGTCATGACGTGGTGCCTCCTGTGTCGCGGTTCCTGAGGGCGAGACCGAGTCAGGCTCCCGACGACCCGCGACTTTGCCAAGGCTTTACCTGACTGGCTTTCCGTCGGTCCCGCCCGCCAGTGGTCCGTATACGGATGAGCCAGGCAGGGCTAGGCCCACAGGGCGACCGTCCGCTCCGTAGGACTCCCGCCCCCGGCCGGCCCGTCCCGCGCCTCCGGGCCGTCGCGCGCGGGCCGCGTGTCCGCCGCACGGACTCCGGTGGCCCGACGGGCGTGGCACACTTGCCCGCTATCCGGCCGGGACGACCGCCGGCTCCCCGCGGCGACGATGCCGCTCACCCCCACCCGAACGCCCCTCGGCGAGCAGATCGGAGCGAGCGTTGAGCGTACTGACGACGGCCTTTCGGACGGATCTCACCGACCTGACCGATGCCGAACTCGCCCGATTGCTGCGCGAGCCGGCGGCCGCGGCTGGACCGGCCGTCCCGGACGTGATGGGCGAGGTGTTCGCCCGTCACCACGCGGCCGTCCTCGCCTACGCCCGCACGTGCTGCCGGGACGCCGCCACCGCCCACGACCTGGCCTCCGAGGCCTTCGCCCGCACCTACCGCTCGGTCACCGCCGGCGGCGGGCCCGAACACGCCTGGCGCCCCTACCTGTTGACCTGTGTCCGGCACACCGCGGTGGACTGGGCGCGCGACGGCGCCCGCACCCGACTGTCGGACGACTTCGAGGCCTGGGCCGACACCCTGCCCGCCGCCCAGGACGTCGAGGCCGCCGTGCTCGCCGCCGAGGAGGGTTCGCTCGTCCTGCGCGCCTACCGCTCACTGCCCGAGCGCTGGCAGGCCGTGCTGTGGCACGCCCTGGTCGAACACGAGCCGGCCGCCGCGACCGCCCGGCGCCTGGGCATCACAGCCCGCGGCATCGGCTCCCTCGTCGCCCGCGCCCGCGAAGGACTGCGCGAAGCCTACCTGCGCACCCACCTCGACCAGGCCGCCGGCGAGGAGTGCCGCCACTTCGGCACCCTGCTCGCCGCCTCGATACGCCGACCGGACAAGCGGGCCGCCCGCGACCTCGACCGCCACCTCCGGTCCTGCGCCGACTGCGCCCGCGCCGAACGCGACCTGCGCGACCTCAACGGCCGCCTCGGCGCGATCCTGCCCGCGGGCATCCTGCTCTGGAGCCCCCACACCCTCTGGTCGTCCGCGGCGGGGCACGGGATCCACCTGGCGGCCGCCAAGGCGGGCGTCGCGCGCGCCGGCACCACCAAGGCGGCCTGGGCGACGGCCGTCGCGGGCGCGACCGCTCTCGCCGTCGTCGCCCTCGCGCCACCGTCGGAGCACACTCCCGCGCAGGCCGATCCTCCGGCGGCCGCCCCGATCCAGGCGCCGCTGGAGGTGCCCGCGAGCCAGGACCTGCCCACCCCGGCCCAGCCCCCCGTCACCGTCACCCCTTCCGTCTCCGTCATCCCTTCCGCCACCGCCGCCACCCCGCCGCCGGGCTCGCGGACCATGGTCAACGGCATGACCGGCCTGTGCGCCCAGGCAGACCCCGGCGGCGCCCTCACCCAGCACGCGTGCAACCGCACCGCCGGGCAGACCTGGATCCTGCTGCCCGTCACCGGCGGCGCGCAGATCAAGAACACCGGCACCGGCCGGTGCGTCGGGACCGGCGGCAGCACGACCGACGGTGCCCCGCTCGTCCAGGAGAACTGCGCGAACGGAGGCAAGGACCAGGTGTGGACGCTCTGCGACAACGGCATGGTGATCAACGCCGCCAGCGGCCTGCTGTTCGGTCTGAAACACTGGCCCGCCGCCGACCATCCGGGACCCGGAGACCAGTTGACGCAAAGTCAGAACTACTACGACAGCCAGGCGTTCCGCTGGCAGCAGCGCCCGCCGAAGGCCTGACGGTTCGCTCCAGGCCAGGTGGCCGTGCCGACGGTCGCGGCGAGGGCAGCGCCCGCTACCCCTGCCGTGCCACGCGGAGAACGGTCCGGCGCCGCCTGGCAGCCGGCCGGTGACGCTCCAGAAGCCCTGACGAACAGCCCTCCATCGGCGCGAAGCAACCGACTTCGCCGTCACGCCTGCTTCCAGCCGCCCAGACGGCGGCTGCGGTGCGACAGCTCTCACCGGTCCACGCCCCCCATCACCGGGTCGATGCCCGCCACCGAGACGATGACGTCCGCGACCTGCCCGCCCTCGCACATCGCAGCCATGGTCTGCAGGTTGGTGAAGCTCGGGTCGCGGAAGTGGACCCGGTACGGGCGCGTCCCGCCGTCGCTGACCACGTGCACACCCGATTCGCCCCTGGCGGACTCGACCGCCGCATAGGCCTGTCCCACGGGGACGCGGAAGCCCTCCGTCACCAGTTTGAAGTGGTGGATCAGCGCTTCCATGGACTCGCCCATGATCTTGCGGATGTGGTCGAGGGAGTTGCCCAACCCGTCCGGCCCGACGGCCAGTTGGGCGGGCCAGGCGATCTTCTTGTCGGCCACCATGACCGGGCCCGGGCGCAGCCGGTCCAAGCACTGTTCGACGATCCGCAGCGACTGCTTCATCTCCTCCAGCCGGATCAGGAAGCGGCCGTAGGAGTCGGCACTGTCCGCGATCGCGACCTCGAAGTCGTAGTCCTCGTAGCCGCAGTACGGGTCGCTCTTGCGCAGGTCGTGCGGCAGGCCGGTGGCGCGCAGGATCGGGCCGGTGGCGCCGAGGGCGAGGCAGCCGGCCAGGTCCAGGAAGCCGACGTCGACCAGCCGGGCCTTGAAGGCCGGGTTCCTGGTCGCGAGCTTGTCGTACTCGTGCATCCGCGAGCGCAGCAGCGTCACGCCCTCGCGGATCTGGTCCGGCGCACCCGGGGGCAGGTCCTGCGCCAGGCCGCCAGGCCGAACGTAGCCGTGGTTCATGCGCAGGCCCGTCACCAGCTCGAAGATGTCGAGGACGACCTCGCGGTCCCGGAAGCCGTAGACCATCAGGGTGGTGGAGCCGATCTCCATCCCGCCGGCGGCCAGCGCCACCAGGTGCGAGGAGATCCGGTTGAGCTCCATCATCAGCACCCGGATCACGCTCGCCCGCTCCGGAACCTGCTCGCTGATCCCGAGCAGCTTCTCGACCGCCAGGCAGTAGGCGGTCTCGTTGAACAGCGGGGTCAGGTAGTCCATGCGGGTCACGAAGGTGGTGCCCTGGACCCAGTTGCGGAACTCCATGTTCTTCTCGATGCCGGTGTGGAGGTAGCCGATGCCGCAGCGGGCCTCCTTCACCGTCTCTCCGTCGATCTCCAGGATCAGCCGGAGCACGCCGTGGGTGGACGGGTGCTGGGGGCCCATGTTGACGATGATGCGCTCGTCGTCGGCCCGGTCGACCGCCTCGACCACTTCGCCCCAGTCGCCGCCGGTGACGGTGAAGACCCGGCCCTCGGTCGTGTCCCTCGCTCCTGCCGACTCGTGCTCGATGCCGTTCATCAGCCGCATGACCTCCGCTCGGGTCACCGGTCGCGTCTGTACGCCCGTGTCTCGGCGCGCGATTTCAGGCACGACGGGCCGCAGTGTCAGCCGCCGGCCACCGCGTCGGCGGCATGGACCACGACGTGGCCGCATGGCCTACTCAGATCCAGGATCACGCACTTCTGCCATGAACACCCGGTCGGGTCGGCAGCGCACAGCCACGGCCGTACGGCGGAACGGTCAAGGGGCCCGGCCCGGGCGGGTTCACCATGCTTCAGGGCGTGCCAGAACGGACGTACGTACCGTTTGTGCACGCCCAGCCCGTCCTTCCAGTCGGGGCAGCGTTCGTCTCGACCCAGGGCGGTGGTTCAGGTTGCCTTTGGCAGTGCAGGGCTGCCGTACTCTTCGAGAGCGTCGATCACGCTCCGTAAGTCCAGCTGGATGTCCGCACTGTCGGGCCAGACGACCCTTGCGCGGAGGAGGCCCGAGCTCCTGGTAGGGCTTGGTCCCGTGTCGTGCTCTCGGTATGGGCCCGGCGATGGGGCGTAGGGTGGAAGGACAGCCGGCAGGCGGATGTCCGCCGGTGCCGAACGCCGCTTTCCCGATCAGCGAATCCTGGACTCTCGTGGGCGACGTGTTGACAGGCACGGTCAGTCTTCGAGGCAGGAAACGCTGTGATGTGCATGGGGACCGCCCATCTTCAGCTGAACGCCGAGAAGCCCTGGGGCTTCTCGGCATCGACACCCGCTCGGGGCAAAGATCGTCGGAACAACGCGTCCTGGCGCAAGGCGGCTACGGTACTGGCACCAGTGATCCGACCCCGGGAGCCATTGATCTCCTCCTGATCGCGCGTCCGCTTGAGGAGCTCATGGCCTGGGTCCGGCGGTAGACGGCCTCCAAGGGCCACGTCGGCGGACAGCGGGCTCTGGGCAGGCACGATGAAGGTTTCGCTGGTGCCCCCCAGAGTCAGGGCCGTTGACCGGTAGTCGCCCCACGGGTCCGCGGATCACCGGGCCGGTCAGTTGAGGGCGGCCCAGTTCTGGCTGTTGGCCTTGCCGGCCGCGTTGCCGATGACGGCGGCGCCGGGTGTGACGGAGGCGCTGTCGAGGGTGTATCCGCTCGCGGGGTTGGTGATCGTGTAGGCGCCGCTGCTGTTCTGGGTGACCTTCCAGTCCTGCCCCGCGTTGGAGGAGTTGAAGGCCCGCAGGGTGGCCTGGCCGCCGGAGGTGTTGGGTGCGGTCAGTACGAGGGCGTCCGGGCAGCCGTCGATGAGCTTCACGGTGCCGTTCGGGTAGGACCGCAGTGTCCACAGCGCACCGCCCCTCGATCGTGTGCAGCCTTCGTCGGTAGTGACAGCGTCGGGCGACGGCCTGGCGTTGTCGGCGCCAAGTGGAGCATCATGGTGGACACGGACCGTGGGAACAACCGCCTGCCAGGAGCCGCCGGATCTCTGCCGCGATGAGGCAGACCAGGGCGCGGGTAACGTCGTCGGGGCCGACCGCTCCCGCGTCCTTCCACATCAGTCCCGCCGGACAGCCAGCTGGTGGGGGACGCCTCCCGCGGCCGGACGGTCTCGGCGTAGTCCTCCTTGGCGTTGGCGCAGCGGACGTTGAGCGTGGGCCGTCCGGCCGGGTCACCGGCTTCGCTCGTCCGGGCCCTCCGACGCCGGTCCCAGCCCAGGGCAGGTCTCCAAGAGGCCGTCCGGTACGGCCTGCTTCCAGGAGTCCACGAGGATGTCGTACAACTCGTTCACGTCCTCCAGGACTCCGAGCCGCACGCGCACCCAGGCGGATGACGCCTCGTGGGCGGGAACCCGGAACTTCTCCGGCTCGGCAGCGGTCAACTCCGCCCGTTCATGCTTCGGGCACCGCACCGCGAATGAGGTCCTCCGGGAGGCACAGCGCGATACGGCGGACGTCATCGGCATCAGGCACGCTCACCACGCTGGACCCGCGGCGGGGAGCGACCCGAGGTGGCTGCGGAGTGCCGGCAGCGGCAGGTCGGAAGGACGTCCATGAGCAGCCGGTCGGGCCCGACATCCCGTCAGCGCCGCACGCCGTCGATCGCGAGCCGCAGCTGCCGGGGCCCGCGCAGCACCGCGTTGGTGCGATACGGCGGCGGGTCCTCCACCAGCCTCGGCCGCTCCAGCCGGCGGGCGAGCTCAGCCAGCGCCAGCTGCGCCTCCAGGCGGGCGAGCGGCGCGCCGAAGCAGCTGTGGATGCCGCTGCCGAGGCCGAGGTGCTGGATGTCCACCCGGTCGGGATCGAAGCGGTCCGGGTCCGCGAACCGCTTCGGGTCGCGGTTGCCTGCGGCCACCACCAGCCAGAGCGGAGCCCCCTTGGGGATGGTTGTGCCGGCCACCTCGATGTCGGTGATCGGCGTACGGCTGGGGATCATCTGCACCGGCGGCTCGTACCGCAGCAGCTCCTCCACCAGCGGCACCGCCAGCCGCGCGTCGGCGCGCAGCCGCTCCAGCACCTCCGGGTGGCGCAGCAGGGTGAGCATGCCGTTGGTGATCAGGTTGACGGTGGTCTCGTGCCCGGCGATGAGCAGGAGGGCGGCGGTGCTGAGCACCTCCATGCTGCTCATCCGTCCCTCGGGGCCGTCGCCGGCGGCGAGTTGGGAGAGCATGTCGTCGCCGGGCGTCTTGCGGCGTTCTTCGATCAGCCCGTTCAGGTAGAGGCCGAGTTCGATCCGGGCCTGCTGGGCTGCGCGGTCGCGCTCGGTGGCGTCCTGGCCGGGCAGCGGGTCGAGGGTGGCGACGAGGGTGTCGGCCCAGCCGTGGAAGCGGCTCTCGTCCTCGCGGGGGATGCCCAGGAGGCGGCAGATCACGGTCACCGGGAACGGGTAGGAGAAGCGCTCGACCAGGTCGATCTCGTCGCCGTCCAGGACGTCGATGAGGTCGGTGACGATGGTCTTCAGTTCGCCGCGCATGCCGTCGACGCGGTGCGGGCTGTGCGGCGGGCCGAAGGGGCGGTTGGTGATGGCCCGCAGCCGGTCGTGCTCGGGCGGGTCCAGCCGCAGGAAGTTCGGCGGCAGCACGCCGCCGGTGTCGTCCCCCTGCTCCCCGGACACCGCCGTGTCCGGCACTGTCCGGTAGCGGCGCTCGGAACTGATCCGCGGATCGTGGAGCAGGGCGCGCACCAGATGGTAACCGCCGACCGCGTACGGGCCGGTCACGTCGTGGTGGACCGGCTTCTCCCGCAGGCGGGCGTACAGCGGGTACGGGTCGTGGCGGTTCGAGTAGTCGGTGATCTGCTGCAACAGCGAGAGGTCGGTCACGGCGGTCCTCGGGTCGGTGGGTCACCACGCACGTCGTGCGGTACGCGGCGGGCGGCACGCGGCGGGCGCAGGGGCAGGCGGGCGGGCGCCGGTCAGGCCCGGCCGGGGGTGAAGGCGACGGTCCGGTCGGCCGGGGAGTAGCCGCTGACGGTGACCGTGGGGCCGTGCGTGGGCACGGACGGGTCGGGGAACCCGGCCGGGCGCGGTCCTGCGCCCTCCTTGGGCAGGTCCATGGTCGGGAACGGCGGCGGGAAGGGCGCGGTGCGCTGGATCAGGTCCTCGTAGAAGGGGAGCCAGCGGCCGTGGTCGAAGGTGACCGCGCCGATCACCCGCCCCTGGTGCCCGTACACCACGGTGAAGCGGCGTCCGGTGAGAGAGCCCTGGGTGACCATGATCTCCTCACCCATCGACGGCACCCCGACCGACTTGATGTTCACCCCGAACTGGGACGACCAGAAGGCCGGCACCCACAGGTGGGGCCGCCGGTCGTGGGCGGCGCTGATCATGTTGTGCGCGGCGATCTTCGCCTGTTCGACGGCATTGCCCCAGTGCTCCAGGGAGAGGAACTGGTAGCCGAACAGCGGGTGCGGCGCGCGCGCCACGTCGCCGGCCACGAACACGTCGTCGGTGACGATGCCGCGCACGTCGAACGCCCGGCAGCCGGCGTCGCAGGCGATTCCGCGCGGACCGGCGCCCAGCCCCGAACCGGCGAGCCAGTCGGTGTTGCGGATCGCGCCGAGCGAGACGACGACGACGTCGGCGTCGACCGTCGAACCGTCCGACAGGGCGACCGAGCGGACCCGGCCCGCCGCGTCGCCCTGCAGGGCGGTGACGGTCACCGAGCACCGCAGGTCGACCCCGGCGTCGAGGTGCATCTGCGTCGCCACCTCGCCGATCACCCCGCCCAGCGCGCCCACCAGCGGCGCGGACCCGCGCTCGGCGACGGTGACGGCCAAACCGCGCTCCCGGCACGCCGAGGCGATCTCCGAACCCGTGAACCCGGCCCCGATCACCAGCACCCGGCGCGGGCCCGCCGCCAGGCAGCGCTCCAGCGCGGCGGAGTCGTCGCGGCCGCGCAGCACGAACACGCCGTCCAGGGCGGCCTCGGCCGCGTGCGGCCAGGGGCGGGCCCGTACCCCGGTCGTGATCAGCAGCCGGTCGTACTCCACCTCGTCGCCGTCGGCCAGCTTCACCCGCCGCGCGGCCATGTCCAGCCCGGTCGCCGCGTTGCCGAGCCGCCAGTGCGCGTCCAGCTCCCGCCGTCGCGGCAACGCAGTGTGTTCGGCGGACGCCATGCCCAGCAGTACCTGCTTCGACAGCGGCGGCCGGTCGTACGGGCCGCACGGCTCGTCGCCGATCAGTGTGAGCGAACCCGTGAAGCCCTCGTCCCGCAGGGTCTCCGCTGCCCTCAGCCCGGCGAGGGAGGCGCCCACGATCACGATGCGCCCCTCCCGCCGCAGCTGCTCCAGCCACCCGTCTCCGTTCACCGCCCACCACCTCCGTGGCCGGCGACGCCCTCACCGTCGACTGACGCGCTCTGCTCCTCGTCCCCGGCGTCGACGAGGATCGCCTGTACCGGACACGCCGCGACCGCCCGCGCGAGACGCTCGCGCTGCTCAGTCCCCGCCCGGGGGGCGTAGAGCAGTGCCTCCTCCCCGTGCATCCTGAAGACGTCCGGCGCGAGGAACGCGCACTGCGCGTACCCCTGACAACGATTGAGATCAACGACCACCCTCACCCGGGCACCATCCTCACGACACGCAGTCAACGTCCAAGCCAGCCTCCGTCACCGCGGCCGCCGCCGCCCGGTATGAGGCCCCCGTCGAGTGACGCGCCCGGGCGCGGCCTCCCGGCACTGCCGCCCGGAGGCTGCCGCCACCCGGTGACGAGGCCCCGGCCTCGCGCCGACCACCGCCCGAACCGGCACCAGAGCCGTCGTACTGCCACGAGGGGCCCCTCCGCCGAGGCGAGCAGACGCATCCGAGCCACCCGTACGCGAACGGGTGGACCGTTTCAGAAGGCGCGTCCATCCGCTGGCGCATCGACCTCCAGGTCGCCACCCCGGCCTCGCCGCCAAGGCCGTCGAGGCCCACGTCGAGCGCGCCGCCACCCACGCCGAGCGCTGGACTCGCGGGGCGCGTTCTGGCCGGTCCGTGCGGCGGCGGCCCTTCGCGCTCCAGGCTGGCGACCCTCATCGCCCGCCCGCTCGGCGGCACCGAGCGGGCGGACGGCAAGGGTCGCCAGCCGCCAGTGGCCGGCACCCCCCCCGGGGGGAGGC
>NZ_JBEOUW010000028.1:0-69342 GCF_040303045.1 Kitasatospora sp. NPDC096140 | reverse complement strand
GGCCGCGCCCCCCGCGGGGCCCCCCGCCTGGGCGCCCCCCCCGCCAGTGGCCGTCACCCCCGCGGGGTGACGGCCACCGAACTGGGCTCACGCCGTGGTCACTGGCACGACCACGGCGTGGTGACGTGGCCCGTCACGGTGTCCACCGCCACCGTCCTGCCCTCGCTGGGAATGCAGAAGTAGTAGGTGGGATGCGGGTTCTGCACGACGGGCTCATTGAGGTACAGGGGCTTGAACGCACCGGTGTGCCCGGCCTTGACGGCCAGATCGTGGGCCTGGACCTCCGTCATGGTGAACGGGGAGACGGCCTGGATCCCGATCGGGACGCTCCACGGCTGCGTGCTCTGGTACTGACCGGTGGTCGAGTACTTGTACTCGAAGGACGGCTCCGAGCCCTTGGCCCGGAAACGGATCCACCAGGCCTGGACGTCATCGGGGTTGGTCGTGGGTGCCAACAGGACGGCCTCCGCATCGTAGAACTGCGAGCCGGGGTGCTCCTGCTGCGCCTTCACCTTGGCCTCCCGCACGATCTGCGTGAGCGGGAGGTGGGGTGCCGCGCTGGCGGTGGACGGGGCGATCGGCAGCAGCGACAGGGCCGTGGCGGTCGCGGCGAGCCCGATCCGTGCCCGAACACGGCGGCGTGATGTCCGGCACCCGTTCAGTGCGGGTGTCGCGGGCGTGCGGGCGGTGCGCGTGGTGTTCATGTCCTTCATCTCCTTCGACCCGGACCTTGCGCGGTCACGGTGGAAGTCGACTGCCGGGTTCGGCGTGAGCGGTGGCCGACGGGCGAGAGGTCCTCGGCCGGGCTCCGCGGGGATGCAGCCTCCCGGAGTCCAACGGTAGGAAGGTCTCCGGGCACCGTCTCCCGGCCGTCATCCTCGCTGACCCGAACAGGCGAACCTCTCACCCGGAGCGATGCCCGTCCGGGGTTTCGCCGCGCGGTCCCGGCCGGCGGGCCCGATGCTGCGCCCCTCCTTGATCACTGCCGACTGTCACGCGGCGGTGACAATCCGCGCACAACCGATACGGTGAGTGGGAGCGTCCCTACAGATGACAGTCCCTGAACCACACGGCCGTGTCCAAGTGGGTCACCCTGCCGGCCTCCGTGTCCACGAACCACAACGGCTCCTACTCGCTCGGCGTGAAGCTCGGTATCAAGGGCCTGAACGAGCTGCGCATCGTCAGCGGAAGCACCGCCTCGCCCGGCCTGGGGGCCTCGGCCGTCGCACTGCTTGCCCGGAGCAACGGCCGAGGCTGCCACCAGCCCGGTGACTGGACTGCGAAGCGATCCGTCGTTCGGACTGGAGGAGAGCTTGACTTCGGGGAAACGACTCGGCGGGCAGGTCGACGTTGTCGAACCGGTGCTGCTGGATGGCCAGCTCGGTGGTGGGGCCGCCCGAGGGCGGGCCCACCACCTGGCTCGGACGATGGCGCGGTCTCAGATGACGATGCTCGCGACGGTGCTTGTGTTCGGATCCACCTGACCCAGTGCGACCACGGCAGCCGCGCCGACGGTCAGGCCGGCGAGGATCGCCACCCGCAGCCGGGCCTGGCGGGCCGCGTGGTCAGCCGCCGTGCGACGCTCGTCGGTCTCCTGCAGCTCGTTGTCCACTCTGTCGAGCAGTTCGCCGTCCATCATGGTGTTGCCCTCCCTCTTCTTCGACGGGCCCCGGTCCTGCTGCTGGTCGCAACAGCAGCACCGAGGGGATCCTGGGGCCGAAGCCGAGCCGCAGCAGGCCGTAGCCGATGCCGGCCAGTCCGGTCAGCAGGCCGGGTGTGGGCACCTCACCGGGGGTGCCGCAGCGGGCGCCTTGCTGTTCGACGGACCGCATCAGTCGAGCGGCCGTACCGCGCCGGCCGGCATCGGTCGGCTCAGGCTCCACCAGTGCTTCCAGCAGGCCGAGTTCGCCGTGGCGGAGCGAGTGGTCCGGCATCGGCACGCGGTCGGCGAGAAGGGCCTTGTGCTGGTCCGCCGTGCGGGCGCGCAGCGCCCGGCCGACCCGGTCCGGGAACCGGCCGGGGCCGTCGGCGTCCGCCGGGTCCACCGCCGCTCGCTCCCGCAGGGCCCACGCGACGCCCTCGTGGCCGTGGAGGAATCCGGGCCGCTCAGGACGAGGCCGATGGACCGCCAAGGTCCTGACAGTGTGGGCGAGTTCGGCAGCTGCCGACAGCCGCGTCTGAGCGTGCACGGCCTCGGCCGCGAGCAGGGCACCGGCCAGGCCGTCGGCGATGTCCATGGGAGCTGCCGGGTCGACGGCGGCCGTGTGAAGGGCGGCGAGGCCGGCGGGCAGGGCGGCGCTCAGCTCCGGGGAGTCCAGCAGGGTGGCGAGCCGGGCGGTGGCGTAGCTGATGCCGCCGAGCCCGGAGAAGCCGCCCGGCCCCACGGCGCGCGCGAGTTCGGGGTGCTCCGCCAAGAGCCTCAGGAGCCGGGGCAGGACGCGGACGGCCTGGTCGGCGGCCTCCTGATAGCGGACCGCCCCGGTGAGCCGGCCCAGCTCGGCGAGGAACAGCGCCGGGCCGGTGTAGCCGTCGCCGAGCGCCATGCCCATCGGCAACACCGCCCACTGTCCCGGCCCGGCCTCCTGCAGCCCGAGCCAGTTCACCCGGCCCTCGCCCCGACAAGCCCGGGCGAGCAGGTCCTCCCCGATCCCCCGTGCGAGCTCCAGCGCCCGGGCACCCAGGTCACCGTCGTAGGCGTCCTTGGATTCGGCGGCGGGGCACCAAGGACCATGGAGGCCCGGAGCATGGCGGCCCGGAGACCGTCGTCCGGCGGCCGCCAGGGAGGCGCGGATCAGCCATGCCTGCCGGTCGAGGTCGTCCTCCGACATCCCCCGGATCGTCCTGGCGGCGGCCGTCAGCCCGGATTCGTCGAGCAGTAACGGGAGTTCGCGACCGTCCCAGGTCCGCGGGGTGCGGTCGGCGGGGGTCATCGTGAAGAACGGGATGTCGCCGGCGAGCAGGTCGGTGAGTTCGTGGGGCGCCAGCACGTGCAGGTGCGGGTGGCCGGTCTCGTCGTGCAGTGCGGCGAAGGCCCGCTCCCGACCGGAGCGGTTGCGCAGCAGCTCCGGCTCGGTCGCCTCGGCGAGCAGCGTCGCATAGCTCTGGCTGGGCCGCGCGACCAGGCGCATCGTCTCACCCGCGAAGCGGGACAACAGCCCCTGCTCGCCGAGCAGTTCATGGGAATGTGCGGCAATCACCCGGTAGCCGGCGCGGAATCCGCACAGCAGCCGGTCGAGGTGGTCGGCCGGATCGGCGGGTCTCCCGGCCAGCACCGGGCGGTTGTCGGCACCCGGCCAGCGGGCCGGGCGGCGGACCAGCCGCATCAGGTCGGTGCCCGCGTCCGCCCACCCGGGCATCGGGTCCGGCGTCCACTGGTCGGCCTGGCCACCGAGTGCCGAGAGGTCGAGTGAACCGCCGTCGCCGAAGCGCGGGTTCGGCAGCACCATGGTCCGCTGCACGGACGCGGCGAGCGCCCGGGCGGCCGGATCGGCGCCGCCATCGGTGACGGGCACCCAGCACGGGTGGAACAGCGTCTCCATGTCCACCACGACCGGCTGGTCGCGCGCGGCGATGAGGTTCTCGGCATGGATGTCGACCGCGTTCACCGCGTGCAGCAGCGCGAGCTGGGCGCCGAGCCGCTCGTAGAACCGCCCGACTTCGGCTTGGGACCGGCACGGGCTCGGCGCGACGTACTCGGCCCAGCCGTACCCCGCCTGCGGCAGCAACCGGACGGCTCGCACCGCCAGTCGGGGCCGGTGTCGGCCGAACCAGGCGAGCAGGTCGTTCCACCGGGCGTGCAGACCGAGCGGGCGCGGCTTGTACACCAGGCGCCGCCCGCCGTCGAACTCCAGCACGGCGACGGACCGACCCGCCGCATGCGGGTCCCCCAGTCCGAAGCGGACCCGGGTCAACCGACCGGGCTCGCCGTCGAGCAGGGCGGCGGTGAGCTGCTCCCGGTCCGCGTGGAGCCGCTCCAGCAGTTCGGTGGCCGTGGCCACGGTGCGCATGCACCGTTCGGCCAGCAGCCGGGCCAGCACGGGATGACGGTGCAGCACCGCGCCCAGGGCCGGCCCGGCGGCGACCTCCCTCAGGAACGTGTCGAACCGCTCCCGCCCGTCCTGCCCGGTCAGGGTTCCGGCCCGGCGCGCGTGTCCCAACTCCTGTACCAGTGTGCGCCCGGCCAGCCGCACCAAGCCGCCGGCCAGGTGGCGCCGTGCACCGGCCCACACCACTCGCCGCTCCGCCGCGGCGGGGTTCGCCGCCGCGAAGTGGTCGGAGGCGGTCCGCAGGAACGGCCGCAGCGGATGCAGCAGTCGGCCCTCGGGGCCCGCCCCGGGGAGCGGGCGGACCCGCCCGCCGGGCGCCGAGCCGGCGCAACGCAGCGCCTGTTCCACCAACGTGGCCCAGTGCGGCGTCCGTCCGGGCGGCAGGGCATCGCGCTCGGCCGACGACAGTGCGGGCAGCCACCAGGCGCCGGACGCCGCAGGCAGCGGAACCGACCGAGTCGCCTGCACTGTCACTCCACTACTCTGACACACCATCACCATCTCTGACAGGGTGGCGGGTCGGATTCCCGGCAGGCCTACCGTGCGGCGAGGAAGTCCGCCACGAAATCGCACAGCCGGGCGCGGGTGGCGGAGTTGGTCTTGCCGATCAGACTGGCGATGTGTTTCTCGACCGTCCTGGGAGAGATCTGCAGCCGGGCGGCCACGGCCTTGTTGCCGACGCGTTCGACCAGCAGGCAGAAGACGTCGTACTCGCGCATGGTGACGCCGAGCGCGACGAGTTCGGCCGGAATCCGATCCGTGCCGGTGCGGCGCTGCCCGACCGGAGCGCCCAGCGAACGCAGCCGGGAGCGGCACGCGACGGCGATGGCGTCGGCACCGGAGTGGTGGAAGTACGTCTCGGCCTCGGTCAACCAGTCGCGGACTTCCCCCCATCCGTCGGTGACTGCGGCGTCGGCGACCAGACGCAGGCCGAGGTGACGAGCCGTCGGGAAGATCACCGCGTCGGCCTGCGCAGCGCGACACGCCGCCACCGCCTCGGCCGGGCGACCTTCCCGACCGTACAGGACCGCCCGGGCCAGGCCGACGAACTGCCGGTTCCACCGCATCCGGCCCGCCTGACTCGCGGTGATCCGTTCGACCTCCGCCCAGTCGGCTCGCCCGCCCAGTACGGACAGCAGCAGGACCAGCCCGTGGCTACCGGCGAGGTGGAAGTAGTTCTCCTCGTCCGGCGGGACGGCGGCGGCCAGCCGCGCGGCCAGCTCCGCCGCCTGCTCGTGGTCCTCCTCCAGCAGCGCGCAGAACAGCTCGGCCAGGCCGAGCACGAGCGGTGCCTCCCGCGACTCGCTCCCACCGCTGGCCCGGAACCGGGCGAGTGCCGCCCGCAGTTGGGGCCTGCGGGCCCGGTGGGCGGCGGCCACCGCGCGCACCATCAGGGCGTACCGGGTCACCGAGTGCAGCTGCAGCCGCTCGGTCTCGGCCCTGGAGCCGTCCAGCAGGGCCGTGGCCCGGTCGAAGTCGGCCCGCAGCACCGCGTCGAGCGCCAGCATCGCCCCGACGTTGTGCGCCAGGCTCACGCAACCGGTGCGCATCGCCTCCTGGTGGGCGTGGTGCAGCCCGTCCAGGTCGGCCTCGGCGAGCCAGGCGTTGCTGCCCAGGCCGATCAGCCCGTGGTTGTGCCAGCTCACCTGGCGGCTCTCGGCGGCCATCCGCAGCGTGCGGCGGAAGCACTGGTCGGATTCGGCCAGGGAGCGCCCACGGGTCGCGAAACCCATCGCGTACCACGCCTGGCAGGCCAGTGCGTGGTCACCGCGCTGTTCCGCGCCCTCGATCGCCCGGCGCGCCAGTTGCTCGCTGCGGCCGATCCGCCCCTGCTCCGCTGTCGACACCATCAGGTAGGCCTCGACCACATCGATGCCCGCGGTGTCCCGCGCACCCGCCCCCTCGGGCAGCAGCTCCCGGGCCGCGCGGACCTGTTCCAGTCCCACGTCCCACTGCCCGGCCACCTGCGCCGCCCAGGCCAGCCGCACGTGCAGCTCGACCCGGCGTCCCGGATCGGCCTCGACATCGGCCCGGCGCAGTTGCTGCGCCACTTCGGTGGCCCGGTCGAGCCGGCCGTCGTCCGCCAGGGCGAGCAGCAGGGTCTCCAGCAACTCCCGTCGCACGCCGGCCGGTACGGCGTCGTCGGGCGGACGGATGTCCGATCCGTCGACGGGCCCCAAGGCCGACCGGGCTTCGTGCAGCACCGCGATCGCCGTTCCGGGCCCGTGGCCGGCCAGGGCACGGCGGGCCACCTCCAGGTAGCGGACGGCGGCGGTCCGGCGGTCCCCCGCCTGCCCGTGCAGCCGCGCGGCCAGTAGGCACCACGTGCCGGGCAGGCTCGGGTCGAGCTCGTTCATGGCCGCCACGGCCCGGGCGGCGAGCTCGGCCCGGTCGGCCGGCGTGAGCCGGTCGAGCAGCGCCTCCTGGGTCAGCGGATGTTCGAAGGCGTACCAGTCCGGCCCACGCTCGTCGTCCGGCACCAGCAGGCCGTCGACGACGGCGGAGCGCAGCGAGCCGGCGGGTTCGGGGTCGTCCGGCGCGGCGCAGCGCCGCGCCACCGACAACGGGAAGCTGCGGCCCAGCACTGCGGCGGCCGACAGCAGCTGGAGCGTCTGCGGTCCGAGCCGCTCCGCCCGCTGCTCGACCGCCCGGACCAGGCTGAACGGGATGGCCGCGCGGCTGGTGCCGACCAGCTGCCAGTGGTTCTCGGTGTGGACGAGTCGGCCCTCGGCGCGCATGCCGCGGATCAACTCGACTGCGGTGAAGGGGATTCCACTGCTGTCGGCGAGCACCCGGTCGGACACCGCCACCGGCAGCTCGTCCGGCGGGCAGTCGAGACAGCTCGCGGTCAGCGCGTGCACCTGCGCCGCACCGAGCCGGCCGAGTCTCACCAGGCCGGCTTCCCCGCGCTGGGCCAGCGTGTCCGCGAGCGCGTGGGCGGCGCCGGGCGTGTCCCGCAGGGTGGCGACGACGGCGACCGGCAGCAGGGCCAGGTTGGCCGCCAGGTACTCCAGGACCGCCAGCGTCTCGACGTCCGCGTCGTGCAGGTCGTCGATGACGAGCAGGCAGCCGCGCTCCCGGCCGCAGGCGGCGGCCAGCCGGAGCACGGCCTCGGCCAGTACGATCGGCGACCGGTCGCAGGCGTCCCCGATCGCCCACTCGGGTACCAGACGGCCGAGCACGGGCAGGTACGGTCCGAGCGCGTCGGTGGGCGGCGCGCCACCGGCCCGGGCGAGTGACAGCAGTGCCTCGGTGAGCGACCGGTACGGCACGGCCGGGCCGGTGGCGATGCAGCGGCCCTTGAGCACGGTCATCCCGGCCTCCCGGGCCAGCGTGATCGCCTCGCCGGCCAGCCTGGTCTTCCCGATCCCCGGCTCTCCGGTCACGCACACCGTGCCACCCACCGACTTCCGCGCGTCCTGCAGTGCGCGGTCCAGCAGGGCGAGTTCGTCCTCGCGTCCGACGAGTCCACTGAACCGGTCCACGCGCGGTTCCGTCATCGTGCCCCCCTCCGGTCTGCTGATCCGATCAAGGGGGACCCTATGCCGACTCGTCGTCGCCGTTGAGGGCCTCCTCCAGCCACTTCACGACCGTCTCGGCGGCCTCGTCGGGGCCCTGCACGGCGGGCCCGACGCCGTTCTCCTGCTGCCACAGCACGAACATCTCGCGCTCGGTCGGCTCGACCACGGTGTGGCCGTCGGCGCGCAGCGTGCTGACGTGACGCCGGGTCGCGGGCTTGCGCCACATCGAGCCGTTCATGTTCGGGAAGAACAGTGCGGGCCGCTCGTGGGCCAGCAGGACCGTCTGGGCCGGCGTGGCGGCCAGCCCGAGGGCGGCCGCGGCCAGGGTGTTGGCGGTGGCGGGCAGCACCACCAGGCCGAGCGAGCGGTGCGCGAACTCGGTGGGGTTGAGGGCCGGGTCGTCGGCGACGTACACCTCGTCCGCGTGCCAGGCCAGTACCTGGGGCTGGACGAAGCGCGCGGCGCTCGCGGTCAGCAGGACCCGTAGCGGCAGGTCGATCTCCTGGCGGAGGAAGACGAGGTAGTTCGGCAGGTCCTTGGCCACGATCGAGCCACAGGCGATCACGGAGAGGGCGTCATTTCGCATGGCATGGATGGTGTCCGAGCCCGGCCGCCCCGGTATGGGGATCGGGCCCCCGTTTTCCGTCCCGGCCGCCGACGGGAAGACGGGGACCGACTACCCATGTCCGCCCACCCGGCGCCGTGCCATCGTCTGACTCGCCGATCCGCCGGCAGGGCGGGACGGCGCCAACCCACCTCTTCATCAAGGGAGTCGAACCATGAAGAAGATCACTGTGCGCAAGACCGGTTCCATCAAGCTCACCTCGCCGGCGTCCTACGTCCTGGTGGTCTGCTGACCCGGTGATACCCCCGGGCCTGCGTGCAGCACAGCACGCAGGCCCGGGTTCGTCCCGCCGCCCCGTCCGGGAGTCCCGCACCCCTCCGAGCGGGCCGCACCCCTCCGAGGGAGAGATCATGGCGACCGCCGACCTCGCGTTCCATCCGCTCACCTTCGTCACCGAACGCGACGGCACGATGGTGGGCCGGCCCGACACCGGGTCCTTCGCGCTGCTCCCGGAGGACGGCGCGGCGCTGCTGCGACGCCTGGCCGACGGCATGCCGCTCGCCGAGGCCGCCGCCTGGTACCACGCGACCTACGGAGAGCCGGTCGACCTGGCCGACTTCGTCGAGACCATGCGCGATCTCGGCTTCGTCCACGAGTCCGGCGCCGCCGCCGAGCCCGCGCCCGTACGCTTCCAGGCCTGGGGACGTGCCATGTTCTCGCCGCTCGGCTGGAGCTGTTACGCGCTGATCACCGCACTGGCGATCGCGGCGATGATCCACGAGCCCCGACTGCAACCGCACACCCGGAACGTGTTCTTCGTCCCGTCCCTGGTCGCGGTGGAGGTGACCCTCGCCGTGCTGCAGATGCCGCTCATGCTCTGGCACGAGGGGTGGCACGTCCTGGCCGGCCGCAGGCTCGGCCTGCCCACCGGTCTGGGCATCGGACGACGGCTCTACTTCGTGGTCTTCGAGACCCGGCTCGACGCGCTGTTCGGTGTGCGGCCCGCGCAGCGCCATCTGCCCTTCCTGGCCGGGATGCTCGGCGAGGTCGTGCTCTTCGGCGTGCTCACCCTCGCGGCGGCGGCCGACCTCGCGACCGGACCGTCCTGGGCCGGGCGGTTCGCCCTCGCCGTGGCGTACCTGATCCTGCCCCGGCTGGCCTGGCAGTTCCTGATCTTCCTGCGCACCGACCTCTACTACGTCCTCGCCACGGCCCTGGGCTGCGCCAACCTGCACGAGGTGGGTTCGGCCTACCTGCGCCACCGTCTGGGCCGGGGCCGGGGCGGCTGGGCGGAGGACCGCTGGTCGGCGCGGGAGCGGGCGCTGGCGCCCTGGTTCGCCCTGCTGACCGCGATCGGCACCGCCGTCCTGCTGGTCGCCGCCGTGTTCACCGTCGTCCTGCCGACCGTGACGTTCGCCCAGCGACTCGCCGACGGCATCGCGCACCGCTCGCTGGGCGACAGCCGGCTCTGGGACGCCGCCGTCGCCCTGCTCGTCATCGTCGTCCAGGTCGTCGTGCTGCCCCTGCTGGTCGGCCGCAGGCAACGCCGCGCCGCCGCGTGACCGGCCCGCGCACTCACGAAAGGAAAACCCGTGACCTCTCACACCTGGCGCCTCCAGCCCGAAGGCACCGCGCACGACGATCGGTACGACGACCGGTACGACGCCCGGTACGACGCCCGAGCCGACTGCCACCGGCGGCTGCGCGGACCGTACACCGGTCTGGGCACACTGCTGCGCTCACTGGTGCCGGATGCGCACCGGGCCCGCCCGGAGCTCGTGGCGCGCCACGCCGTCGAAATCCTGTCCGCCGCTCCGGAGCTCAAGGACCTGATCGGCGCCGGACCGCAGACCCTCACCTCGCTGGCCGTGCCCAACGAGCGCACCCGCCTCTACCCGGCGAAGCGCACCCGCCGTCTCGCCCACGGCATCGTCGAGTTCCTGCACGGCCACGCCCGCGAGCTCGGCCGCGCGCTGGCCCTGCGCTTCGACCGGGTCGACGAAGCCGATCACACCGACCAGGAGTTCCTCGCCATCCTGCTGCGCCGGGCCCTGCCGGACCTGCTGATGGTCACCGTGCACACCGGCGGCGCCGACCTGATCCCCGAACTCACCACGGCCCTCGCCACCCGTGCCACCCGTGCCGCTGACACGGACGCCCAACATCCGGACGAGCACGTGGATCTGACGGATCATCACAAGCTGGCCCAGGCGTACGTCGAGTCCGACGGCACCTCCCACGACCCCGCCGAAGAAGCCGCCTACCACCGCCTCGACGCCGGCGAGCGGGCCCGACTGCACGACCAGCGGGCGGCCGAGCTGCGCCGCCGCGGAGACTGGAGCCTGTCTCTCGGGGCGATCCCCTATCACCTGGAGCACGGCAGCGACCGGGAAGCGGCCGCCGACGCGTTCTTCGAAGCCGCCGAGTACCTGGTCTCGATGGGCTTCTACCACGCGCTGCTCGACGTGGCCGGACGTGGCACGGCCCTGGTGGACCTGGCCGAGGAGCCCCGGAAGTACTGGATGCTGGCCACCAAGGTCACCACCGCACTGGCGATCCTCGGCCGGCCGGAGGAGGCCGAACGGCGCTACATCGAGCTGCGCGCCATGTTCCGACAGCCGATGCTGCACATCTTCTCCGGCTACGCCCTCGCCATGCTCTACACCCGCTACTACCCGGCCGAGCACAAGGACCACCAGCTGGCCAAGGCCCACCTGCACAACGTGCTCGCGATGGCCTCCCTCCTGCCGGACCACGACCAGCGCGTCTTCCAGTCGGTGTTCAACCGCAACGGCCTGGCCCTGGTGGAGCTCCAGCTCGGCAACCCGACCGAGGCGCTGCGCCTGGTCAGCACCGGTCTGGCCGACATCGACCGCGAACTCCCCGCCGAGAAACACCGCTTGCACCGCTCCGTGCTGGTGCACAACCGGGGCCGGGTGTACACGGCGCTCGGCCGCCTGGAGGAGGCGCTGGCCGACATCGACACCGTCATCGAGCTGGATCCCAACTACCCGGACTACTACTTCGACCGGGCCGACCTGCGGCGCCGGATGGGCGACCTGCCCGGCGCGTTGGCCGACTACAGTGAGTCGATCACCTTCGCCGCGCCGTTCTGGGAGATGCACTACAACCGGGCCGACCTGCGCCTGGAACTGGGCGACCTGGCAGGCGCGATCGCGGACCTGACGTACGTACTCGATCTGGAACCCGACGAGTTGGACGCCCGGATCAACCTCGCCAGCCTGCTGCGGGAGCAGGGCGATGCGGCGGGATCGCTGACCCAGGTCGAGGAGGGGCTGCGCCACCACCCGGGCGACGCCCGCCTGTTGTCCGCCCGGGGGCTACTGGCGCTGGACGCGGGCGACGACCGGGCGGCGCTGCGCGACTTCGACCTGGCGCTGACCGCCGAGCCGGACCTGGTGAGCGCGCTGGCCAACCGCGCGACCCTGGCCCTGGAGACGGGCGACCACGGCACCGCGGTCGCGGACCTCACCCGGGCGCTGGCGATCGAGGCCGACAATCCGGACCTGCTCTACAACCGTGGTTACGTCCACCAGAGCGCCGGTGACTGGGAGTCGGCCCGCCAGGACTACACCGCCGCACTGCTGCTGCCCGGCGCCGACCGAGCCGACCTGCTGCGACAGCGCGCCGAATGCCAGCTCGCACTGGGCGATCCGACGGCACATCAGGCCGACCTGGCGGCGGCCGAGTCGGCCGCGAGCTCGGCGAACGCGGTCGCGGATCCGGTGAGGGTGTCGTGACGGCCGGGCCGGACCCCGGCACCGTGACCGGTCCGGTGCCGCCCCGGCCGGAGACCCCGGCCGTCACCGGACCGGCCCTGCGGAGCGTCATGCGCCGCTGGGCCACGGGGGTCGCCCTGGTCACCGCCACGACCCAGGGCCGGCCGACCGGTTGCACGGCCAGCTCCTTCACCTCGGTCTCGCTCAGCCCGCCGCTCGTACTGGTGTCGCTGCGCCGGAGCAGCCGCACCCTGGCCGCGATCACCGGCCAGGGCGCCTTCGGCATCAACCTGCTCGGCCGCCATCACCAGGACCTGGCCGACCGGTTCGCCACCGCACCGGCCGAACAGCGGTTCGCCGGGATCGGCCACCGGCTGGTCCGGGACGTCCCGGTGATCGACGAGGCGATGGCGGCCCTGGTGTGCCGGGTCGAGCGCACCGTCGCCGCCGCCGACCACCTGCTCGTACTGGGGCAGCCCCTGTGGTGCGACCGGAACGGCGCCGCCGACCCCCTGGTGCACTTCGGAAGCCACTACCAGTGTCTGGCCGTCGGATCAGAACCAGCGTGATCCGGGTTGCTCGCCCGAGGACGGAGCGAGGCGGATCCGGCGGCCGACGGGCTGACCTCCCGTCAGCTCACCGCTGCGGCCCGGCTCGCCCCCGCGGCGCTGCTCGCCGCTCAGGCGCCGGTCACCAGCGGCCAGAGCCGATCGCTGCCGTCCTCGACCACCCGGCGGCCGATCCGGCGGGCCCAGGCCTGCTCGGTGCCGTCCTCGTCGCGCCACGACCACAGCCGGGTGGTGGACAGGTGGAGCCGGCTGAGTTCGGTGAAGCCGATCGCGCCGTGCAACTGGTGGGCGATCCGGGTGATCTCGGCGACCGAGGCGCAGGCCTGCGCGGCGGCGACCCAGGCGGCGAACTCGGCGGAGTCCGGATCGGCCAGGGCGGCGGCCGCCGCCTCGACGGCCGCGCCGACCAGGGCCGCCTCCTCGATCAGCCTGGCCTCCTCCTGCTTGACCGCCTGGAAGTGACTCAGCGGGCGGCCGAACTGCACGCGGGAGCCGGTGTGGGCGATGGTCAGGTCGACGCAGCGGCGGGCCGCGCCGGCGATCAGGGCGGCCCGGGCCAGCCCGGAGCGCCACTGCGCCTGACGGGCCAGCGTGGCCGGGATCCGGCGCACCCGCTCGGCGGGAACGGCCACGTCGATCAGCACCAGGTCGTCCCGCGGCTCGCCCGCCAGGTTGGTGCCCTCGACCCGCAGCAGGTCGACGGCGTCGAGGAGCAGCAGGACGGGCCCGGTGGACGGCCCCACGGTCAGTACCACCACGGCGTCGGCCGCGCCGGCCCACGCCACCCGGCGCAGCGTGCCGCTGACCCGCAGGGCGTCGTCGGTCCCGCCCGCGCCCAGGGGGCCGACCCGGCCGGCGGTGTCCACGTTCGCGAACCGCACGTCCAGCGGGCCGGCGGTGACCGCGAGCGGCCCGTCCGGTGCGGTGAGCCCGGCCGCGGCCAGCAGCGGGCGGGCGACCAGCAGGGTCTCGGCGAGCGGCCCCGGGGTGCTGCGGTAGCCGGCCTCGCGGGCCAGCGCCACCAGGACGGCCGGGTCCGCGTCGGGCGGCGGCAGGGCGCCGGCGGCGCGCAGCCCGTACCAGACCGCCCGGGCGGACTCGGCGGGCCACTCGCCGGTGCCGGCCAGTACGGCGCGGGCGCGTTCGACCGACTGCTCGGTGACGGGATCCGTGCGCGCCGGGGTCCGGGTGCCCGCCGGGCAGTCACCGCTCATCGGGTTCCCGCTACTCATCGGGTTCTCGCTGGTCATCGGGTTCTCGCTGCTCATCGGCTTTTTGTTGGTCATCGCGACGCCTCCAGGCCTCGGGTGATGATTCCGCGCAGGATCTCGTTGGTGCCGCCGCGCAGGGTGTAGCCCGGTGAGTGCAGGATCGCGGTGGCGAGCAGTTCGGGGTAGCTGCCGCGGGTGGCGTCGAACCGGGCGGCGACCGGCAGGATCTCGCGGGCCTCGTTGACGAGTTCGCCCTCGAACCGGGTGCCGAGGTCCTTGACCAGCGCGGCCTGCACGTCGGCCGGGTGGCCCGCCTCCAGCGCGGCGGCCACGCCCAGCGACAGCTGCCGGATCGAGGCCAGCCGCGCGGTGAGCCGGCCGACCCGGGCGTGCTGCTCCGGCGTGCACGCGGTCTGCCGCAGCTCGCCGACCAGGGCGAGCAGCAGCGGCAGCGTGGACAGGAACCGCTCGGGCCCGCTGCGCTCCAGGGCCAGCTCTCCGGTGACCTGCCGCCAGCCGTCACCGGGCCTGCCGAGCAGCGCGTCGTCGGCGAGCTCGACGCCGTCCAGTCGGACGTGGTTGAAGGTGTGCTCTCCGCTGAGCAGCCGGATCGGCTCGACCCGGATGCGCGGGTCGCGAAGGTCGACGATGAACTGGCTCAGCCCGGCGTGCCGGTCGCCGGATTCGCCGGCGGCCTCCCCGGTGCGGGCGAGCACGATCGCGTAGTCGTTGACGTGCGCGCCGCCGGTCCACATCTTGGTGCCGGTCAACCGCCAGCCGTCACCGGTCCGTTCGGCCCGGGTACGCACCGAGGCGAGGTCCGAGCCGCTGTCCTGCTCGCTCATTCCGATGGAGAAGAAGCACTGTCCGGCGGCGATCCGGGGCAGGAAGCGGCGCCGCTGCTCCTCGGTGCCGTGGCGCAGGATGGACGGCCCGGCCTGCCGGTCGGCGACCCAGTGGGCCGAGACCGGGGCGCCGGCCGCCAGCAACTCCTCGATGACGACGTAGCGTTCGAGGTTGCCGCGGCCGCGGCCGCCGTAGTCGCGCGGCAGTGCCATGCCGACCCAGCCGCGCTCGGCCAGTCGGCGGCTGAAGGCCGGGTCCCAGCCGGTCAGCCAGGAGTCGGGTCGGCCCATGATGGTGCCGGCGGCCCGTTCGGTGTTCAGGAAGTCGCGCACCTCCGTGCGCAATTCGGCTGCTTTGTCGGGGAGTTGAACGGACGAGTGATGACTGGTCATATCGGCTGCTCCTTGTGGCGGGGCGGGTCAGGCGCCGGTGAAGTGCGGGGGGCGGTGGTCCCGGCGGGCCTGGACGCCCTCGCGGAAGTCGTCGGTGGTGAGCGTCACCGGCTGGGCGAGCGCCTCCCAGGCCAGCGCCTGCTCGACGGTGAGCGGGCCCTGGGCCAGGCCGCTCCTGGTCAGCCGGACGGCCAGCGGTGCGGCGGCGGCGATCTCGTCGGCGGTCTCCAGCGCGGTGCGCAGCACCTGGCGGGCCGGCAGCGCCTGCTGCACCAGACCGATCGCGGCGGCCTCGGCTCCGCTCAACAGCCGTCCGGTCAGCAGCAGTTCGCGAGCCCGCGGCAGGCCGACGGCTTCGGCGAGCAGCGCCGTGGTGGCCATGCCGGGGTGCAGGCCGAGCCGGACGAACGGTGCGCCGAGCTTCGCCTCCGTGGCGGCGTAGCACAGGTCGCAGGCCAGTGCCAGGGCCAGTCCGGCGCCCACCGCATGGCCGTTGACGGCCGCGATGGTGGGGACTGGCAGCTCGCGGACGGCCAGCCAGCTCCGGTAGAAGGCGGTCAGCCGTGCCCGGGCGGTGGTCAGGTCCTGGCCGTGCCCGTCGGCGAGGTCACCGAGGTCGGCTCCGGAGCAGAACGCGGGGCCGGCGCCGGTGACCACGACGGCCCGGAGCCCGGGGTCGGCGTGCAGTGACCGCATCGCATGCTGCCACTGCTCGGTGAGCCGGGCGGTCATCGGATTGCGCTTGTCGGGGTGCTCGAAGGTGAGCACGGCGACACCGTTCGGCCGGTGTTCGACGCGCAGGGGTTCCTGCTCGCTCATCGGGTCTCCAACGGGGTTCGGGTGGTGGGGTGGTGGCCGATCTCGGCGAGGACCTGCTCGGTGTGCTCGCCGATCCGCGGGCAGTGCCGCCGCAGGCCGGCCGGGGTGGCGCCGAACCGGACCGGTTCGCCGATCAGGCGGTAGCGGCCCTCGGTGGGGTGCTCGACCGTCCTGAGCAGGCCGCCCTCGGTGGCGTAGGCGCTCGCCGCGGCCTCGTCCAGGCTCAGCACCGGGGCGGCCGGGATGCTCGCCGCGTCACAGAAGGCGCGCCACTCGGCGGTGGTGTGCCGGCCGGCGAACTCGTCCATCAGCGCGTGGAGTTCGTCGGCGCTGCGGGCGCGGTCGGGCAGCGTGCCGAAGCGCGGGTCGTCGGCCAGGTCGGGGCGGCCGACGAAGGTGAAGAAGTCGCGCCAGTTGCGGTCGCTGTAGGGCAGGATGCACATCCAGCCGTCCGCCGTGCGGGCCGCCCGGCGGACGGGGCTGAGCGCCCGCGCGTAGCCGATCGGGCCCTCGGGCGGGTCGAGCGTGGCCGCCGCCAGGTGCTCGACCAGGTTGAAGGCCAGCATCGTGTCGGCCATCGGCACCTCGACGTGCTGGCCCCGGCCGGTGCGGTCGCGGTGGTGGAGCGCGGCCAGCACCGACTGCGTGATCACCAGGCCGCAGATCTTGTCGGCGAGCACCGTGGGGACGAAGTACGGTACGCCGCTGACCTGTTCGTTCAGCCAGACCAGGCCGGAGGCGGCCTGCACGATGTCGTCGTAGGCCGGCCGGGTGCCGAGCTCGGAGTCGCTGCGGAACCCCTGGGCGTTCAGGTAGACCAGGCCGGGGTTGACGGCGGCCAGCTCGGCGTAGCCCAGGCCGAGGCGGTGCAGCGCCTGCGGGCGGATGTTGGTGATGAACACGTCCGCGGTCGCGATCAGCGCGAGCAGCGCGTCGCGGCCGCCCGGGGCCTTGAGGTCGATCGCGACGCTGCGCTTGTTGCGGTTGAGGTTGAGCGCCAGCACGCCCATGCCCGGGTTGCGGGTCGGCGGGTAGTGGCGGGTCATGTCACCGCCGGGCGGCTCGACCTTGATCACGTCCGCGCCGAGGTCCCCGAGCTGCCGCGCCGCGTACGGCGCCATGATCACACTGGCCAGCTCGACCACCCGCACGCCGTCCAACGGCCCGGTCGCACCGGCCTGTTGCGGTTCTGCCGACATGACACGTCTCCGATCGCCATCGGGATCGACGTGGCTCGCCGATCCGGTGACCATCAGTCAAATCCCGGGCGTCCCATACCGTCCAATACTTCTTACAGCCGTCTTTCATATGCTGGACGATATGGAACTGACCCAGCGCGTCCTCCAGCAGTTCGTGGTGCTGGCCGAGGAGCAGCACTTCGGCCGGGCCGCCGAGCGGCTCTCGATGAGCCAGCCGCCGCTCAGCCAGGCCATCCAGCGGCTGGAGCGCGGCCTCAAGGTGGTCCTGTTCGACCGGGGGTCGCGCGGTGTCCGGC
Source organism: Kitasatospora sp. NPDC096140 (assembly GCF_040303045.1). Classification (NCBI taxonomy): domain Bacteria; kingdom Bacillati; phylum Actinomycetota; class Actinomycetes; order Kitasatosporales; family Streptomycetaceae; genus Kitasatospora; species Kitasatospora sp. NPDC096140. The sequence goes on along the minus strand of NZ_JBEOUW010000028.1, from coordinate 52,138 downwards.
TCACCCCGGCCGGCCGCGCGTTCGCCGAGGACGCCCGGCGGCTGCTGGACACCCAGGCGGCCGCCGTCGAGCGGGTCCGGCGGATCGCGGCCGGTCAGGAGGGCGAGCTGCGGCTGGGGTTCATCGGCAGCCTGGGCTACCAGCTGGTGCCGCGCCTGCTGCGCCGCAGCCACACCGAACTGCCGGGCCTGCGGCTGCACCTGAGCGCGCACCCGTCCACCGAGCTGGTCGGGATGCTGCAGGCCGGGGCGCTCGACCTGGCGCTGGTCCGTCTCCCGGTCGCCGGCACCGAGGGCCTGTCCGTGCGGCGGCTCGGCACGGAACGGCTGGTCGCCGCGCTGCCCGAGCAGCACCCGCGCGCCGCCGCGCCGTCGCTGGACCTGCGCGACCTCGCCGCGGAGGCGTTCGCGCTCCCCAGGCCGGGCGCCCTGCCCGGGCTCGCCGAGCAGGTGGCGCTCGCCTGCGCCCGGGCCGGATTCACCCCGCGCCCGCTGGGCCAGGCGGACGACCTGCCGGGGCTGCTCGGCTTCGTCGCCGCCGGCCTCTGCCTGGCGCTCGTCCCCGAGCAGGTGCGCTCGCTGGGCGTCCCCGGGGTGGTCCACCGCCCGCTGCTCGGCGGCTCGCCCTACCTGGAGAGCACGATCGCGGCCGTCCACCGCCCGGACGGCCCGGACGCCGCCGTGCACCGGCTGCTGGAGATCCTCGCCGCCCTGGAGCCGGCGGCGGACTGAGGCGGGCGGGCCCCTCCCCGACGGGTGACCAGTCCTCGCGGCCCCGGGCGAACACCCGGTCCCGCACGGCCGGCACCGCGTCGACGGTGCCCGGGGCGCCCTTGAAGACGGTGCCGGGGCACCCTTGAAGACGGTGCGCCCGAGTCGGCCGCCGCTCGCGAACCGGGTCATCCACTGCGCGGTCTGTCTCCGGAAGTCAGGGCGCCTCACGGGTTCGGGTCCTGGTGGTTCCGTGCGGGTGCGGGCTCGGGGCGTCGACCTTCTGCGGCCGCCGCGCGGTGCCGAGGATGAGCGGACGGGCGAACGGAGGCGCCTTGGGCAGTTCGCCGTGCTCGACGGACCCGACTTCGAAGCCGGCAGCCTCGATCGAATCGAGGGTCGGGCGGTTGCATTCACAGCAGACCAGCAGGCGGTTGAACCAGTTGAAGCGGTCCTGGGTACGGGCGAGCTGCGGGTCTCGGGAGCGTACGTGTTCGAGGAAGAGCAGCTGTCCGCCAGGGCGCAGTACTCGGCCGATCTGGCGCAGGGCGCGCGGCTGGTCGGCGACGCCGCACAGGACCAGGGTGGAGACGACGGTGTCGAAGCTGTCGTCCTCGAAGGGGAGGTCCTCGGCCGGGGCACGGAGCACGGTGGTGTGCGGTGCCGCTTCCCGGACGTGCCGTTCGAGCCGGCGGAGCATCGCGGCTTCGGGCTCGGTAGCGGTCAGGGAGACTACGTCGGGGCCGTACAGTTCGAGGTTGGCGCCGGTCCCGGCACCGATCTCCAGGACTTCACCGGTTGCTCGGGCGATCAGCCGGCGCCGCCGCTCGCGCAGCCCCGCCTCCTCGGCCCGGGCCATGGCGCGGTCGTAGACCAGTGCGAAGAACGCCGTGTGGATGCTCATGGCTGCCTCGATTCCTCACCACCGGGCCCACCCGCCCGGTACACCTTCGACGCTACGGACCGGGGGCGGGTATCGCGTGGGGCGGTTGCCCCATCTTTCGCGTCTTTCGCGGCGTCCTCACGCGGTGGCCGGCTCGGCCTGCGGCAGCAGGCCGTGCTCCAGGGCGAAGAGGCAGGCGCCGGCGCGACTGGAGGTGTCGATCTTGGCGTAGATGTGCTCGACGTGGTTGCGGGCGGTCTTCGGGGAGATGACCAGGCGGCTCGCGATCTCCTTGTTGGACAGGCCGCGCGCCAGCAGCCGCAGCACGTCGACCTCGCGGCCGGTCAGACCGGCGGGTCCAGCGGTTCGACGGGGAACGCGGTGCCCCGCCGCGGCGAGCACCGCCGCGACGGCCTCCGCGTCGAGTCGGCCGGCCGCGGCCTCGGCGCGCAGCTCGGCGGCGGCCTGCGGTGCGGTCAGCGCGTCCCGGTGCGGCCGTGGCTCGATCATGGAGCGGTAGGCGTCCGCCGTGCCGAGGATCCGCGCCTGCCGGGAGATGGCGGGCGCCGTGAGTCCGCGCGGATAGCCGGAGCCGTCGAGCCGCTCCCGGTGTTGCACGGCGATCGCCCCGAGCGGTGCCAGCGTCGGCGACTGGCAGAGCATGCGCTCCGTCAGGTAGGGCTGCAGGCGTACCCGTTCCCACTCGCCCGTGCCGAGCGGCCCGGGCTTGTCCCAGATCGCGTTCGACACGCCCAGGCGTCCCAGGCCGTGGAGCAGGGCGGCCTGGTGGAGTCGGGCCCGCTGCTCGACGGTCAGGCCCAGACCGGCGGCGGCCGCGTCCACCAGCTCGGCCACGGCCCGCGCATGTCCCAGGGTGTAGGGCGACTTCAGGTCGACGAAGTCCGCGACGGCCAGCAGCGCCTGCTCGAACTGCTCTCCGCCCAGCCACACCCCCAGCGCCGGTTCGGCGGCGATCACCGCCTCCCAGGTGTGCACGGCGTCCAGCTCGCCGAGCACCGTCTCGGCGTCCCGGCACAGCACGGCAGCGAGACGGGGGTCGAACTGGGACCCGGCGCGCCGTTCGGCCAGCGCCGTAGCGGCCGCAGTGCCGCCCACGCGGTGCGCGACCTCGGTGAACTCGGCCAGCTGCGCCAGGCGCGACGCGATCGGTACGGCTTCGCCCTTGACCTCCCCGGGCCATCCGCGTCCGTCCCACTGCTCGTAGGAGGCGGCCACCGCGCGCCGGACGGAGTCCGGCAGTCCGAGTCGCCCGGCCAGCGAGGTGGCCAGGGCGGCATGGCCGCTGATCATCCGGTCCACCTCGTGGAAACCGCCCAGGGCGAACTCCAGCCCGACCCGCAACCGGTGCAGCGGCGGGTTGCCCGACCCGACCAGCCGCACCGCCGCGACGGCACCGGCCAGGCTGCGCTGCTCGTAGCGGTACTTGCCGGCCTTCAACGCGATGTCGTCACCGAACCACTTCGCCTGCTCGTGGGCATCCGAGTGGCAACCCACGTTCACCAAGAGTGCCGTGTAGTAGACGGCGACCCGCTCCTCGTCGTCCAGGCCGATCCGCTCGGCCAGGCGCAGGGCGATCAGGCACTGGCGCAGCACGTGCTCCATCGGCTGGCCGAAGCCGAGGTCGACGCCCAACGACAGCGCGGCGACCAGCTCGGCCAGCCGCAACCGCGGACCGGCGTCGCTACCGCTCACACCACGACCCTACGCCGCCGTCGAGCGGGCCGCGGCGTGGCGTCCGGGTCCAGCCACGGCTTCCACGTCCACCACGACGGCACCTCCGCCCAGCCGGCCCTCGCCGCCACCGGCCGGAGCTCGAACTGCTGCGTCACCCGGATCGGCGGCCTGCACGGCGAGCCGAACCTGTGACGGTGGACTCGGCTGCGGCCCGGCACCGTTCATCGGCCGTCGAGACGACACGGGCACACGATCGCAGTTGACTTGACTGATCGTCAGGTCGGCAGGTGGTGGAGGTCCCCCGCGAGACGGCGGACCTCCACCACCTCCCGCTACGTCCACGCGGGCCGAGTGCTACCAGTGGTCGTGGTCGTCGCAGTGGTCATGATGCCCGTCGTGGCCGTCATGCCCGTCGCCGTCATGCCCGTCCTGGTCGCCGTGCCCGTCGTGGCCGCCATGCCCGTCGCCGTCATGCCCGTGGCGCTTGATCGTGGTGGGGTCGGTGGCGGTGTGGGTGGTGCCGTCACCTCCTCCGGTGACGGTAGCGATGTTGGTGACCCGCTCACGGGCGTGGCAGGAGACGTCGACGGTCAGGGTGATGGGTGGGTAGCTCTGACCGGCAGGCAGGATGTCGCTGCGCGTACAGGTGAGGGTGGCCGGACTGCAGGTCCATCCCGCGCCGGTGATCCTCTCGGCCCGAAGACCTTCGGGGAGGCGGTCGTGGACGGTGACCGTGGTGCCATTGGTGGGGCTGGCCGTCGCGAGGTTACCCACCGTGATGGTGTAGACGCCGTCCTCGCCCTGGATGAAGGGGTCCGTGTGACTCTTGGCGATGGTCAGGCTGACCGGGACGACCGTGAACGTGAGGCCGGTAGTGCCGACACTGCCGGCTCTGACAGTGCCGCCGGGGCCCGTGGTGGTGCCACCGGGCTTGGTGAGGCCGATGGCGGTGAAAGGCTCGACCACCGGCGGCGTCGCGTCGCCGACCTGGGCGACGTAGGTGGGTTGAACCGTCGCCGTCCAGGCTGTGGCCAGGACGATCGCCAGGACGGCCAGCCCGGTCAGCGTGACCGCACCCGCCCTCCGGGCCCGCGCCCTCAGCCAGGATCGGAACATGCCGCCCGCACCTCCCGTGCCGCGGCTTCCTCCGGCCCGCCCTCTCCCGTGTCCGAACACCGACATCTCCGCTTCCAACCGTCGGGAACAAGCTGTGGATACTCATAGTGACTTGACCATTACTCGAAGCATCCGCACCGCCGGGGGCGGACGAGAGGTGTGCCGGCGTCGGCACGCCGGCGAGGACGGCGCCGGCGCAGAAGGAGCGGTGACGCGCTCGACGAGGACCGTCATACGTCGCTCACGGAGCAGATCAGCCGGCTGCAGGGGCGGGTCATGGTCGGAGTCGTCATCGACGGCGCCGGAGGAACCTGGAGAGCAGCAGGCAGAGAGCGGCGAGGGCGAGGGCTGAAAGCCAGGCGACCACCGAGGTGGGGAAGTCCCCCTGCAGGGCGACCGACGCGGCGTCCGCTCCGACGCTGCCGGGAGTCGACGGGAAGGTGAGGGTGGCGCGGGCGTTGTGCTGGACCAGGCCGCTTCCGAGCGTGAGCTCCCCGGTCCACGGGCCGTTCGGCAGTGTTGCGTCCACTGGGACGACCACCTCCCCGCGGTCGCCCGGAGCCAGTGTGGCGCCCGTCCTGGCGGTCGAGAACGGTCCGGCGTGCTGTCCGGCCGGCCCGGAGAGGAGGGACAGTGTCCCGCCGATGTCCAGGGCGCGACCCCCCGTGTTGTGGATCCGGGCGCGAACCTCTCCACGCCCGTCGCCGGCTCGGGCCGGGTAGAGCCGTTCGATCGTGAAGTCCGAGGGTGGCTCGTCACCGCGACCGACGTCGACGTACATGCGGACGCCCACCCGACCCAGCACCGTCAGAGGGTGCGAGCGATCCGCGGGGGCGCTCGTCTGCGCCCAGATGACGCCGTATCGCTCCCCGGCGACGGCGTCCCCGGGCACGCGGATGGTGGTGCGCACCCGCGCCGTTTCGGAGGGTGCCAGCTCAAGGTCCGTCGCATCGAACGACGTCCAGCCGGTCAGCTCGTCGGGGGTGCGCTCCGGCGCGAAGGTGAACTCACCCTTCGCGATGGTGGCTGCCGCGGCGTAGACGTCGACGTGCATCGGTGTGGACGACTCGTTGGTGATCTCCACCCGCCGTTCGATGGTCGAGCCGGGTGCGAGGTGGTCGACGATGTAGGCGTGCGCTCTGGGATCGGCACGGCGGTTCTCCGGAGCGTCGAGCAGCTTGATGGCGATGCTCCTGCCCGCGGCCGGGTCCCGGGGGGAGGGTGCCCCGGGTGCCTGCCCCGCCGCCGGCATCACCCCGGTGGCCTGTACGAAGGCCAGCATCAGCAGGAGAACCCAGAACCGGCGCACACCCTTCGTTCCGTCAGGCAACGGACTGGGTCAGCGTTCCGGTGTAGGTTCCGCCGACCGCGCTGGCGGGCACGTTCACGGCGATTGTCGGGTTCCAGCTCGCGGTGTTGTCTCCGACACCGGCGCTCCCGATGAGCACCGTCTGCGCGGAGTTGCTCAGCGTCACGTTCACCGGGGTGGCGGTGATGGTTCCGGTCGTCGTCACCGTCCCGACCGTGTAGGTGGCATCGGCGGCGGGAATGGTCGACGATCCGTTCACGAAGTCCGTCTCCGCCGCGGTCACCGTCCAGGAGGCCGAGAGGAGCGCGCGGTCGTCGGTGACGGTACAGGGGCCGATCGGTGCGCTGATCGTGGTGCCGGGCGCTCCCGAGCCGAGGGTGGCGCTGGCCGGTACCGACATCGTCAGTGCGCCGGTCGTGACGGTGAACGTGACCGTGGTGCTGGGGTCGCTGTCCGCGGTGGCGATGCCCGGCTGGACCAGGGCGAGAACGGCGGCTGCGACCGCGACGGACAGGCTTCGTGTACGCATGATGGCTCCTGGAATCCCGCCAGAGGACGTTCTGGCTGACGGCGGACATGCCGATTGACGCGCCCCAGACAATCCGGCGCGACCTGTTCACACAAGCCGACGCGCGCCGCGTTGCGCCACACGAATGGCGATATCTCAGCCGGAGAGAAGCCCGGCTCGCCTCCCCGGCGCCCTCAAGCCGTCTGACGGCACGTCCGACGGTGAACCCGCACGCGGGCCACGAGAGGATCCCCCTGATCGGCCGCACCGGCGGCTGCTGCTGTCGGAGGGTCAAGCCGCCAGCGGGAACTCGCACCAGACGTTCTTGCCGCTGCCGAGCGGCTCCACGCCCCAGCTCCCGGTGAGGGCGTCCACCAGCAGCAGGCCGCGGCCGGAGGTGGCGGTCTCGCCGGGGGCGCGGCGGCGCGGCAGGACGCTGGAGCGGTCCCGGATCTCCAGCCGGATGCAGGGGGCGGTCCCGGCCCGCAGCTCTATGGTCAGCAGTGCGCCGCCGTCGGTGTGGACCAGGGCGTTGGTGATCAGTTCGTCCGCGGTGAGTTCGACGTCGGACAGCAGGTCGGTCGCACCCCACGCGGCCAGGGCCTGGCGGAGCATGGCCCGGGTCTCCGCCAGCCCCTCCGGGTCGGCCTGGTGGACGTGCTGGGTCATCTGCCGGGTGGCGTGGGCGCCGGGTACGGCTGCGCGGTGCAGCAGCAGAAGTGCCACGTCGTCGCTGCTGCCGAGGCGGCTCGGATGGCCGCCGCAGAGGTGGTCGGCGAGCGCCTCGGTGTCCCGCGGGCCGTCGCGCAGGGCGTCGGCGAGGGCTTCGATGCCGTCCGTGATGTCCCGGCCGGGGTGTTCGACCAGTCCGTCGGTGCACAGCAGCAGGGTGTCCGCGGGGTTGAGGTCGAGGCGGGTCTCCGGGTAGCCGTCCTGGCCGAACACCGTGGCCACGCCCAGCGGCAGGCCGCCGCGGACGGCGGGCCGGCCGGTCGGGCCGGCGCTGTGCCGCACGAGTGGTTCGAGGTGGCCGGCCCGCACCAGGCGCAGCGTTCCGGTCTCCAGGTCGGCGTCGACGTAGATGCAGGTCGCGGACCGCTCGGTGTCGAGATCGGCGAGGAACCTGGACGCGCGGGCCATGACCGTGGCGGGGGTGTGCCCCTCCGTGGCGTAGGCCCGCAGGGCGATCCTCAACTGACCCATGATGGCGGCCGCGTGACTGTCGTGCCCCTCCACGTCGCCGACCACCAGGCCCACCCGCCGGCCCGGCAGGGGGATGACGTCGTACCAGTCCCCGCCCACCTCGCGTCCGCTGCGGCCGGCCCGGTAGCGGACGGCCACCTCACCGCCGTTGATCTCGGGGATGCGGCGCGGCAGCATGGTGGTCTGGAGCGTGGTCGCGAACTCGCGCTCCTGGTCGAAGAGCATGGCGCGTTGCAGGGACTGCGCGACCGCGCTGCTGAGCGCGATGCAGATGTTGCGGTCCTCGGTGCTGAACTGGTGCCTGTCCCGGTAGAAGAGGCCCAGCGCGCCGATGGAGCGGGCCTGGGCGGCCAGGGGCAGGAAGGCCGCCGCCTCGATCCCCATCTCCTCGGCGTAGGGCAGCAGGCGGGGGTAGCGGGTGGTGAGTTCGTCCCTGGTGCCGAGGAACCGCGCGCGTCGGGTGAGCACGGCCTCGGACAGGGGCAGGCCGTCCCCCAGGTGGGTCAGCGACAGGTCGTCCCGGGCCCTGAGCTCCGCCGACGGCTGCTCGGTCGCGGCGACGACGCGCATGACGTCCCCGTCCACCAGCCCGAGGGCCAGCCCGTCCGCCCCGAAGCGCCGCAGGCCTTCGCTGTCGGTCAGCACGCTGGTCACGTCGTGGACGGTGACGGCACGGGCGAGGGCGTCGGTGGTGGCGCGTACGGAGTCGGTCTGGCGGCGCCGGTCGGCGGCGAGCGTCCGCATCCCCTCGGCGTGGGCCAGCTCCTCCTCGGCATTGCGGACGATGCCGACGATGCGGTACGGGCGCGCCTGCGCGTCGCGCAGGATGCGCCCCTGGGTGTGGGCCCAGCGCAGCGTCCCGTCGCGGCAGACCAGGCGGAAGTAGGACGCGAAGGTCAGGTGGCCCTCCCGCAGCGCGAGCGACACGGCCTCGTCGAGCCGCTCGCTGTCCGTGGGCAGGACCCTCGCGGAGAGTGACGCGGGCTCCCCGTCGAACTCGTCGGCCCGCAGGTCGAACACGTCCAGGCCGACGTCGTCGAGGTGGTAGGTGCCCTTGTCGAGGTCCCAGTCGAAGCTGCCCATGCCGTTGAGCGCCAGCCGGTCGTTGGCCGCGGTCGGCTCGGTGTCGTCCCGGGGGGCCGAGGGCGACGACGGGGCGCGGGCGGACACGGGGCGGACGGCCTCGGGGTGGTCGCCGCCCGGAGACCTGGACGTGTTCGCCATGGCAGGGCTCCCGTCCGATCGATGGCCCCGCTGCCGGATCGTCCGCGACCGGCTCGCCCCCTGCCACTGCGGTCACGGAGGGTGGCGCACGCGCGACCACGGGGCACATCGGGTGCTCCGTCGCCGGCGCCGGGTCCGTTCCTGGAACGCCTGGTCAGTCTATCCAGGGGGCGACGGCTCGGCATCGACGCAGGTGAGCGGCGGGACCGGCCCACGCGACCGTAGCCGACGCGGGGCACGGGACGGGGCGGGGGCGGGGCGGGTCCGAAGGGCCGAGGCCCGCGCCGGGAGCTGCGCGGGCCTCTCCGTGCTCCGGAACCACTCGTGCACGTCAGGGCGGAAGCCGTCCTTCCCGGAAGCCGCCCTTCTCAGAAGTTGGCCTTCTCAGAAGCGACCCTTCTCAGAAGTTGGCCTTCGCGAACGCCAGGGCCGCACTCACGTTGGCGAGTCCCGGCCCGGTGGCCTTGTCCGGGCCCGGCCCGGCCGGATTGTTGAACCGGGGGTGGTTGTGGCCGGCGGTCACGTCGGTGGCGGTCTTCACGAGCGCCTCCGTCACCTGCTCGACCGTCATGTTCGGCCGGCCGTTCTGGCCGAGCAGGACGGCGGCGGCGCCGGCGATCTGCGGGGCGGCCGCCGAGGTGCCCGAGAAGAGCGCCCAGGCGTCGTCGACGGCCGTGCCGTCGGGGGTGTCCGGCATCTGCCCGTCGCTCGCCTGGCTCTGCTCGACGTCGAGCTCGCAGCCCGGCTGCACGGGGAGCATCAGGTACTGGGCCCGCGGCAGCATCCCCACCAGCCCGCAGACCGTGGGGACGATCTCACCGGGGAACCAGGGGCTGGCGTACCCGCTCGCGTAGTCGGACGCCTGGATGCCGAGACCGCGGTCGACGAACACGCCGCCGGCCGCGATGACCCCGGGGACCTGCGGCTCGACCGAGAAGTGGCCGTTGCCGGCCGAGAACACCACCACGATGCCCTTCTCCACCGCGTCCTTGATCTCCAGGATCCAGACCCGGGACGCCGCGGGCGGCTGCGCGGACAACGGCGGGAAGTCGAGGTCGCCGCCCCAGGAGTTGGTGAGCACCTTCGGGTGGGCGGCCTTCGCCTTGAGGAAGCCGGCCACGGCGCTGGTCAGGTTGCCACTGGCGTCGCTGGCCCGGAAGAACTTCAACTTGGCACCGGGGGCCACGGCGAAGATGTTGGCCGACTCCCCCGTCCCGTGTCCGATCGGGTCCTTGGCGGGGCTGGTCCCCGGCACCACGGTGACGACGGGATCGACGTCGTAGCCCTGGAGGGTGAAGAAGGGGTGCCGGTAGTGCCCGGTGTCGACCATGGCGACGTCCACGCCCGCGCCCACCGCGCCCTGTCCGTGCGCAGCGGTGGCGCCGAGCAGCATGGCCACGTCGCCGGGGAGCCGCAGGTGGAACTTGGTCACGTTCGGTGGCTGCGGGCTCGGCGACAACCGGTAGCAGGAACGCGGCTGTTCGAGCACGACGGCCTCGATGTCGTCGGCGTCCGGCGCGGCCCCCACTCCCCGGGCCTCCGGCTGGCCCGGACCCTCCAGGTCGAGGTGCGTCACGTAGCGGCGACGCCCGATCGACACGTGCTGGAGGGCCTCGTACGAGGTGACCCGGCCGCCGGTCAACTGCTCGTAGGCCGCCGGCGATCCGTAGACCGTGAAGCCCAGCCGGCTCTCGGCGGTGACCGTGAGCCCGGCTTCCTCCGCCCGTTCCTTGGCCCGGGCGCGGATGGACTCACTGGCCCGGAAGGGTGCGGCCGAGGTCAGGTCGACCGCCTCGGTCATCGGCGTCCCGCCCTCCGACCGCGCCGACACGTAGCCGAACACCAGGTCGGGAGGAAGTTGCCCGTTCTGCGTTGTCTTGGGAAGCATCATGTCTCCTCAGTGGATGAACCGGGCCTCGGCACCCGGGAGAACCGTCGTCGGTCGTCGGTCGTCGGTCGTCAGTCGTCAGTCGTCAGTCGTCGGGGGAATGGGGGAATGGGGTTCGGGCACCGGCAGCACGGTGACGGACCGCACGGCCTCCCGGAGTTCGTCCGGGACGGGCAGCGCCTCCGCACCCGAGGAGTCGACCGGACCGTGCCCGAACGCCTCCCGGAACCGCGCCGCCGGGCCGGTGACCAGCGCGCCGGCCGCCATCGGCAGGACCGAGATCCCGCGCCCGGCGCACCAGTCCCGCAGGGCGTCGAGCCGCGCCCCGCCGCCGGCCCGCAGTTCGACCACGGCCTCGACGGCGCCCGGTCCGGCGCCCGGTCCGCGGCCGTGTGCCGTGTCCATGGCTCTACGCGGCCGCCCGGGGCGGCGCCGCCGCACCCGGCGCCGCCGCACTCGGGGCCGGCCGGCCGTACTGCTGCGCGAAGGCCGTCAGGGCCATCGGATGGTCCGCTCCCAGCAGCAGCACGTCCCCGTTGGCGCGCGCCCGCTCCAGCTCGGGGTGCAGCGCGGACTCCTGCGCCGCGAAGAGCACTTGCACCCGCCCGTCACCGGAACCGCGCTTCGCCACCGGGGCCACCGCGACGGCCTGGCCGACCGCGTCGACGACCCACAACTCGAAGTCGTCCCGTTTGAAGAAGACGATCTCGGTCACCGGGCTCGGGTAGTGGTGCACGCCGCCGCCCTGCGGCAGCGCCGCGGAGTGCACCTCGTGGGGGAGCGGCACGCTGGCGTTGCAGATCGAGTCGGTCCACCGCTGCACCCCGGCGGCATCCGTGATCGGGGTGTCGAGCAGCTCCCTGATGCCGAGCTCCTCGACCGCCTCCGGACAGAGCGCGTACAGCCGCTTCGCGTTCCGCCGCAGCAGGTCGACCTTGGCGGGGTCGGCACAGAACTGCGCGGACCACTCGATCCCGACCAGGTTGCGGACCAGGTACCAGCCGTCGGAGTCCTTGAGCCACAGGCCGCCGCCGTGGTGGTCCTCCACCGGCTCGGCGCCGTAGAAGGGCCTGTCGAGCGTGTCGGTCAGCCGGTGCATCGCGGCCCGCGCGACCCGGTACTCCGCAGAGTCGGCACGCGGCGGGTGCCCGGGGATGTTGATCGTCCAGCCGAGGTCCTCGGACTCGGTGTGGGGCGTGGTCGGATCGCTGTTCGCTGCGGCAGTCATGGAAACCTCCCATGAGCTGAGCCTGTACACGTCGGGGCAAGATTTACATGCCACATTTACGTTGTATCTCCAGACTGCGCGCTGCGCCGTGACGGGTCAAGACCGTACGGGCACGTACCGGCAATGGCCGGGCACTGCGGCGGGCGCCGGCCACGATCACGAGGGGATCAGCCACGCGACCCCGACGGATTCCTGTGTACGTTGTCAGCTTCCCCTGCCTACCTCGTGACCACCGAGTCCGATTTCGGAGACGACCGACCCACCAGGCGGACAGGGTCGAGCAGGCGCCCTGCACATCGCCCCGAGTCGCGACGCTCCCCCGCGCGTCGGTCGATCGTCCTTCGTATCGAATCCGTTAGTATTCGACGTTGTTTTCGAACACACGGGCCGGCGGGTGGGCCGACCCGAACGCATGGGGGGCATGCATGACAGATCCTGACGCCGGCTTGCAGTTCAAGATCGATCCGGCTGCGCCGGCGACGGAGTAGCCCGGTGGACATCAAGACGCTGTACGACGCCGACGTCATCAACATCACCATCGCGAAGAACGCGTTCGACGCGCTCTACTCGGCCTTCGGCCGGCACATCGAGTCCTGGCAGCACGAGGTCGCCGACCGGCTGGCCAACTCGCACTGGACCGGCACCGCGTCCGACCACGCGCAGGCCCGGATCCGCTTCCTGGGCACCGAACTGCAGTCCGCACACACCGAGTTGGACCTCATCAGCAAGGCCCTCGCCGACGCTGCCGAGGGCTTCGCGGCGGCCCAGGCCCACCTGATCAGCGCCCTCGACGACGCCAAGGCCCACAAGCTCACCGTCGCCGCCGACGGCGGGATCACCTGGGACAACGACCCGAACTCCGCGAACTTCGCCGGCACCGACGCCGAGACCCAGGCCGAGCAGATCCAAGCGCGGATCACCGCCGCACTCAACGAGGCCGACCACGCCGACCAGACCATCAGCGCACGGCTCGGCCACCTGGCCACCAACGCCAGCAACGGCACCGGTCTGGACTCCACCACCGTGAAGGCCGACACAGACGCCGCCAACGCACTCCAGCAGGTCCCCGCCGCCGGCACCGACCCGAACAGCGTCAAGGCCTGGTGGAACGGCCTGACCGACGCTCAGCAGCAGCGGATGGTCCTCAACCACCCGGACCAGGTCGGCAACCTCGACGGCATCCCCGCCGCCGTCCGCCACCAAGCCAACCGGACCAACCTGGCGAACCTGATCCAGGACCACAACACCCAACTCGCCAACCTCGGCCCCGAGCCGCCGAAGATGCTGAGCGTCGCCGAGACCAACGGCGGGCCGGTCGAGAACCCCGACTACACGGCGTGGAAGCGCAAGCGCGACGAGCTGCGAACACAGCTCGACGGCTTCAAGGCCATTCGGGACCGGCTCGACGGCAACCTGGACAACGGCGTGGGCGGGCCGGGCTACGACCCTCCGCTGCTGTTGCTGGGGATCGGTGATCAGGGGCAGGGCCGCGCGATCCTCTCGTGGGGCGACCCGGACAAGGCCCGGAACGTCTCGTCGCTGGTACCCGGGCTGAACAGCAACCTGGCCGGTGCCGGAAACGGCGATGCCCTGACGGCGAAGCGAATCTACGACTCCGCAGCGACTAGCGCGGGGGTCAACCACGAGACGCCGAGCATCGCGTCCGTGTTCTGGCTGGGGTACGACGCCCCGCAGCTAGAGGGCACCGGCTCCTCGGTCCTCTTTCAGGACCGGGCGGAGGAGGGCGGGGCCGCGTACAACAAGTTCCTCACCGGGCTCCGGGCCACCCACGAGGGGGCGCCGGCACACATGACCGCGCAGGGGCACAGCTACGGCTCCCTGGTGGTCGGGAAAGCGACCCAGCAGCCCGGAGGCCTGCCCGTCGACGACATCGTCCTGGTCGGCAGCCCTGGTGTCGGGGTGGACAAGGCGACGCAGCTCGGGATCGGTGCGGATCACGTGTACGTCGGCACGGCCAAGTACGACCCCGTCGCAGCCGCACCCTCCCCCGGGATGCTCCTCGGCGGGTGGGCTGCGGTCGAGGCGTTCACGAACCCCGACGGGTCGTGGCACGGCACGGACCCGGCGAGCCAGAGCTTCGGCGGGCAGCGCTTCTCGGTGGCGGACGGGTCGGTGACCGACTCCCACGACAACTACTTCGGGAAGCACGACAAGGGCGGCGACTCGCTTCCCAACATCGGGAAGATCGTGAGCGGCCACGGGAACACGATCACGCGGGAGGACCCCAGGTGAGGGCCGCGGTATGGGCGCGCAGGATCGTGCCGGCGGCGCTGCTGGCGCTCCTGGTCGGCTGGTACGCCTGGCCGGAGCCCGAGGAGCCCACCGTGCCGGTCGAGCAGGCGCAGCACCGGATCGAGGCCGAGCTCACCGATGTCGCGGGGGCCTTCCACCCGGGGCTCCAGTGGGCCACGGCGAGGTACGAGAGCGACCCAGACCTGACTGGATTCTGCGGTACGTCCGGGTGCAAGAAGACGGGTCGGGCGGAGATGATCGCCCGGCAGGCGGCCCGGGTGCGGATCGCCTCCGAGCGGGATCACGAGCCGCTCGACATCGTCCAGGCACTCTGGACGGCAAAGGGGTACCCGGCCCGCCGTGAAGGGTATTCCGTGGAGGTGAAGGGCTCGGACTTCACCCTCTGGTTCGTCGTGGGTGTGAACGGTTGCGCCGAGGTCCGGGCCACCCTGACCAATGTCACCGACATGAGCGATGACCAGTGGCACGGCGGGTTCGGCCAGGGACCGCTGGACTACGCCGCCCCCTGCGCCACGGTCGACGACCCCTACTGGTCACACTGACGCCGCCGGAACCGCCCGGCCCGAGGACGTCGGGCCGGGCGGTCCGGCGTCTCTGCCCCGACACGGCATCAGCCGCACGGCGCGGTCCCGGCGGTGGCCGGGCAGGGAGCATCGGTGTCGCATACTCCGGGGTCATCCTCGCGCGGGGCGGGGCAGGGTGATGCTACCCCTGCCCGTCGCGCACCAGAACCAGTCCGCAGCCGTACGCCCGGCCGGAGCCGAGGCCGTCGGTCAGGGTGCGGTGGAGGGCCTCGGGGTCGCGCACCGTGAGGTGTCCCCGCACCTCGGCGCGGGTGATCTTCAGGCCGGCGTGGTGGCGGCTCGTCACCGGCGGGAGCATGCGGATCGCGAGCGAGCGCCGGTCGATCTCGGCTCCGATGAACCGCACACCGCTGTCCGGCGGCGTGCCCTGGTCCTCCACGGTCGGCTGCGACCGCTTCATCAGCCAGGAGCGGACCTGGTCCGGGTTGGTCGCCGGGAGCTTGCGGGAGCGCCCCGTCGCGGTCGGGCGGTCCGGGCGGGCGGTCAGGGCGCTCAGGACGGTGCGGAAGGTGAACCGGTCGCCCTTGCGCAGGGGTTGGTCGACGCTGATGGTCTCGATCCTGCGGGTGAGCGCTTCCCGGGGGACGAGCGACCAGTCCGGGGCGACCTTGGACTGCACGACCAGGAGCAGGGTGTCGGTCCTGAGGTCGACGGTCCACGTCGACAGGATGCCCATCTGCGCCCGGGGGTCCGGGTCGCCGTCCTCCACCCAGCCGCGGAAGCCGCTCATCACCAGGCGGTGCATGTCCTGGGCGTCGAGGAGGCTGCGGGCGGCGACGGGGTGCCGGGTGTCCAGGGCGATGATGCTGTGGCAGGTGATCAGTCGGGCCGTCACGGGATCAGGTCCTCCCAGCGGATGGTGGGTTCCGGGTCGGGCGTGAGGCGGGTGCGGGTCTCCCAGCGGGCCGCGTGCATGCGGTGTTCGGGGGCGAAGGTGACGGGCTGGTCGGTGGTCCGGCTCGCGCCGCGGGTGCCCGGCGGGACCTCGCGCCAGAGCCACGGCGTCCGCGTGGTGGCGTTGGGCAGCAGGGCGGTGGACGGCAGGACCGTCTCCAGCGTGCCCGGGTGCACCCCGCCGGCGATGGTGCCGGACGGCGGGCAGGACTTCCGCCCGAGCCAGAGCAGCCTCCTCGGCTGCTCCAGCGCGTCGGCGATCCGCTCCAGCAGGCCGCGGTCCGGGCTCTCGAAGGCCACGACGAAGGCGGCGTCCGCCAGGTACCAGCGGTGGGTCTGCATCGGGTCGCGGCGGAGGTTCCCGGCGGTGAGGGCACCGGTCCGCTCGTCCGGCGCGATCTCCTTCGGCGCGCCGTACCAGGCGGCGAGCGCGGTGCCGGCGGCCCGGCCGAAGCTCGGACCGCGCTCGTCGTCGAGGCGTGCGGCGGCGGCCTCGGCGCGCCGGTGGTCCGTGATCAGGTCGCGCGGCCGGAGCGGCATCGGTCCGCCGCCGACGACCTGGTAGTCGTGGACGGGTGTGCCGGGCCGGTCCGCGCGGACGCCGAACCGCAGGGCGGCGAGCCGGCCGATGTCGTCGGTGCGGTCGAGGCCGAGGGCGGCGGCGGCCATCCCGACGCACCCCGACTTGGTGGGGTGCAGCCGGGTGTCGCGCCGGTCGAAGTGCGAGCCGCTCCCCCAGGACTGGAGGGGCGCCGCGAGCCGCACGAGGAGGACGGACTCCGTCACCGGCGGGTCAGCTCCTCGACGGTGTCGACCTCGACGCCGGGCAGCCGGTCGTTCGCCGTCTCCTCGCCGAGCAGCCGCTCGACCGCGAGGTCGTAGGTGAGGAGACGGGCCGGGCTGATGTCGTCGCGCTTGCGCAGGACGAGGGCGTGCTGGGCGAGGAGGCGGCGGGTGGCCGCCAGGGAGGCCGGGCCGTCCGTCTCCTCGAAGACGGCGTTCTCGAACGCCAGGCCGTAGTTGAACGGGCGCTTGCCGTCGAAAGCCATCACGAGCTTCGGCAGGGAGCCGGTCGAGGCGGTGGTGTTGGTCTTGGCGCGGGGCTGGGAGTTGACGAAGGCGTCGACCACCTCCAGCTCGGCCGCGGCTGCCGCGGCCTCGATCCGCTCGGCCGTCATGCCCGCCGCCTTCAGGTTGGCGCGCAGCTTGTGGCGGTCCAGGACGGCGTGGCGGTAGAAGGTGCCGGAGATCAGCGACTGGTACCCGGTCATGCCGGCGCCGGAGTCCTCGGCGGCGTCCAGGTGGTCCAGGGCGTTGGCGCGCGAGCGGTTCCTGCGGTCGAGCTTGGCGTCGTCGGCGGCCGAGTAGAAGTCGTCGATGTGCTCGGCGGGTTGGACGGTGAACGCGTGCGCGGTCTGGACGGCGCCGTCGACGTTGGGCGAGTCGGCGATCTCGGCGAGGAAGCGTCCGTAGAGGGCGATGTCGATCGCGTCACCGGGGGCCAGGGCGGTGAGGACGGCGGACCGCAGTTCCTTCGGCAGGCCGGGCAGCTTCTCGTCGGCGGTCTCGCCGCCGGCCTCCCTGGGTTCGTCGGCGGGCGCCCGCCCCTCCTTGCGGTCCTTGGCCTGGGCGCGGCGCTTGGCGGCGGCCTTCGCCTTCCGTTCCGCCGCGGCGTCCTGCGCCGCCAGGTAGGCGTCGGCCCATGCGGCGACGTCCGCGCGGTGTTCGAGGAGCCGGTCGGCGAGGACCTTCCCGGCGTTCTCGGGGGCGAACAGCAGCACCTTGGTGAGGTCGGCGGTGTTGGGCTTGTCCCCGAACTTCAGCCCGATGCCGCTCAGGACGGCCTTGGCGGTGGCGAGTGCCGTCCCCGGCTCCCACCCTCCGGCCTCCAGCGCGGCGGCGGTGATCTTCGCCCACTCGCGGGTCCGCAGGCCCATCGTGTGACCGGCGAGGGGCCCGTCCCCGGTGTTGGCACGGTTGCGGGAGTAGGTGCGCTCCGCGCGTCGACGGGCCTGCGAGGTGATCATCGTACGGAGGTCGCCGCCGAGGCTGATCGCCTTGGGCATGCCGTTCTCGTCGCGCACCGGCAGCACAGCGACCATGGTCTCCAGGAGGTGCAGGGAGAGGTACTGCGGGGCGCTGGAGGGGGCCGCGGTGGAGTCGGGGGCCGCGCCGTCCACGGAAGCGGCCTCCGTGGGCATCGGCCTTGCAGGGCTGGTCACTTGCTGTCTCCGATCGGGTCGGCTTCGGTCCCGCGCGACCCGGGTACGAGGGTCCGGGTGTCCGGTGTGAAGGTCGGGGTGTAGAAGGAGCGAGCCCACCGGTACTGGACCGGCCGCCCCCGGCCGGACCATCCGGCGAGGTCCTCGGCGAGGACCGCCCAGGAGGGAGGGACGGTGTCGCAGGACCGGGCGCGCTCGATCACGTGCTGGAGGTGGCGCCACGGGACCCTGCGGGAGGCCACGACGCGGTCCAGCAGCCGTACCGCGCCCGGGTTGGCCGGGCCCCGGCCCTCTCCCGAGCCGATCCGCCGGAGCGCGGCCCCGATGTCGCCCGCGCCCGGGGACGGATCCAGCCGCCCGGCGTGGTAGCGGGCGAACAGGAAGGCGACGTGCTCGAAGACCGGCCTGGTCTCCTCGGAGGGCGCGAACTCCGCGGCGTCAAGGCGGGCCCGCGTCACGGCGGCCGGGCGGCGGAGGTCGGCCAACTGCCCGGTCTGCCGGGCGCGGACGAGGCCGCAGAGCCAGGAAGTGAGCTGTTTCCCCGGGGCCGGGTCCGCAGGGGCCGGCTGCCGGACGGACGGCTCGGCGGGACCCTCCGTCCCGGCGGGCGGGCCTGCGGGTGGGCCTTCGGGCGGTGGCGCGGAGCCGGTCACGAGGTCGGTCACGGAGTCGGTCACGGAGTCGGTCACGCGGCGGTCTCCTTCAGCGGGTTCGGCGCGTCGGGGTGGTCCAGGACGTCCTGGAGGCGCTTCAGGGCCATCGTGTGCGCCTTCAGCTCGCGGCCGGCCAGGCGGAGGCTGTCGAGCCTGGCCTTCAGGGCGTCCGTGGCGAGCGCCCTGATCGCGGCCCCGAAGCGGTCCAGCGCGGGCCCGACCGGGTGGCCGTCGGCGACGGCGTCGAGCATGGCGTGGAACTCCGTGCCGGCCCCCGCCCACAACTCGGGCTCGCCGTCGAAGCGGGCCGACTGGGCGGAGCGGTCGGTGGGTTTGGCGTTCGGGTAGACGTGCTCGCAGGCGGTCGCGGCGGCGGCGCGGAGTGCGGCCGCCGCGTACTCGGCGACCGCCGAGCCCTGCTCGGAGGCCTGTCGGAGGCCGGCCTCGCGGCCGGGGACGAACGGGAAGCGGTCGTCCACCCAGGCGATCGGGTTGCCCTTGTCGGCCAGCAGGCCGACCGCCCACAGCTCCGGGCGGGCGCTGCGCAGCATGGCGAGGCGCCCGTACAGGTCGTTGCCCTTGACGCGTTCGGCGACGGCGGCGTACAGCGCGTGCGACTCGCGCCACAGCTCCCGGGAGGCCTGCGGCTTGAGCGTCACCGGCTTGCCCGCCCGCAGGACCACGACCTCGTCCTGGCGGTAGACGTCGGGGAGTTCGACGAGCGTCTCCCCCGGGCCCACGAGGACCCGGTCGACTCCCGGCTCGCCGTTCGGCAGGGCCGCGGCGCGCAGGGCGACCGAGCGGCCGAGGACGGTGTGGAGGTCGGCGGGGCCGTCGGGACGGCGGACCTCGTGGGCGCCGGTGCGGTGGAACGACCGGCGGCAGGAACGGTCGCCCCAGGTCAGGTTGAAGGTACCCGGATCGTCACCGTCCCAGGGGGCGAGGTTGAGCCGCAGCGTGTCGCCGAGGGTGGGGCCGAGCGCGAGGACCCGGATGCGCGAACCCAGGCGGCAGGTGGAGAGGTTGGTGAACGGAGCGGGCAGGCCCATCTCCTTCGCGGGGATCCGTGCCCGGCGGCCCTGGCCGAAGGCGTGCTGGGTCAGCATGGCGCGCCAGGCGGCATCGGCCGGGAGCGGCTCGGGGTGGTGGAGGTGGCGGTGGTCGAAGTGCTGGTTGTAGTCACCGGCGTGTTCGATCACCAGTTGGGCCGGCCCGACGCCGAACTCGTCCACGTGCCGCAGTAGGGCGGCGTTCTGGCCCAGCGGGCGCTCGGCGTCGAACAGGTCCCACACGCCCGGGTGGTCGGCAAGCCAGTCCGCGGCATCGGTGAGCGGTCGGCGCTCCTCCACCCAGGCCGACCACTCGCCGTGCGACTCCGGGTGGCACCCGGCGGCGTACAGCACGCCGAGCAGCCATTCGAGCAGTGCGACGGTCTCTCCCGGTGTGCTCCCGTACACGGTGGCGATCCGGTCGGCGTCCCGCAGCGCCCGGACGACGGAGACCTTGGCGAGCCCGGGCCTGCCCTGTTCGCCCTCGTCCGCCGGGGTGGCCGGCGGCGGCTCTCCCCCGCCCGCGGGGCCCGGCCGGACCGGGCCGCCGTGGATTGTCAGTACCGGGATGCATGCTTGGTGGCGTGGATCCCATGGCATGTCCGCTCCTCCCCTCCGCGAGGTCGCACCGCACCGGCGAAGCGGCGCACGGGCGACGTCACCGGCCCCACATACTCCGTTGGGCCCGTCGTCGCGGCACGACACTAGCAGGACCTGGAGGTGGGGCTTGACAGACCGTCAGTTCTTCAACACGCCTGCGCACCAAACGATTTGGGGCAAGACCGACCGGCGGCGCCGATCCCGCGGCACCGGCGGTCCGGCCTGGAACCCGCTGACGGCACACGTCCTCGACACGGCCGCGTGCGCAGGGCAGCTGTGGGACCGCTACCTCACGCCCGGGGTGCGGCTGCGGCTCGCGGAGGCGTTCGGGGCCGGCGAGGAGGAGACCGCGCGTCGCACGGTGATGCTGCTGGCCGGCCTGCACGACCTGGGCAAGGCCTCCGGCTGTTTCCTGCGCTCCTTCGGCACGGGCCGATACGACGATCCGCTGCTCAGGGGCCGCGAGGCGGACGCCTGGCGGGCCCGGGCGGCCGCAGCCCGACTCCCGTACGACGCCCACCCCGACGGACAGGTCGACGCCCGGCACGAGCACATCACGGCGGCGCACCTGCCGCGGATCCTCGGCTGCGGCTGCGAGCGCTGCGGAGGGGGCGGGGAGGAGTTCCCCGGCCTGCACGCCGTCGCCCTGCTGCTGGGCGGCCACCACGGCCACATCCCCGACGCGGACACCGTCGAGCGGGCCGCCGGTGCCGCCCCGATGCAGGCGTGGGAGCCCGTCCACCGCGGCCTCGTCACGGAGGCGGCCGGACTCGTCGGCGTCGACCTCACGGCGCTGCCGGCCCTCGTCAGGCCCGAACGCCCCTCCGTGCTACCGCTGTTCACCGGCCTCGTCATCCTGGCCGACTGGATCGCCTCCGACGAGGACCACTTCACCTACCGACGGCTCGACACCCCGGCGGCCGACTGGTGGGCGGCGTCCCTGCGCCAGGCCCGGGACGCGGTCTCCGCCGTGGCGCTCGACCGGTGGCGTCCGCAACCCCGGACCTGGGCCGAACTGTTCCCCGGCACCGCACCCCGGCCGTTCCAGCGCGCCGCCCTCGCCGCCCTGCCCGCCGACGGCCCGGCCCTGGTCGTCATCGAGTCCGGCACCGGCTCCGGCAAGACCCGGCTGGCGTTCGCCGTCGCCCACCACCTCGCCCGGACCTGCGGCCACCAGGGCCTGTTCATGGCCCTGCCGACCCGGGCCGCCACCAACCAGGCGGCGGGCGAGCTTGAGAAGTTCATCGGGCGCTCGACCGACGGCGCCACCACCGGCAACCTCGCCGTCGTCCACGCCGCCGCCGGGGCCACCGAGCTGGTCCACCGGCTGATCGACGCCTCGGCCACCCGGCAGCAGAACGCCCTGCGCTCGCTGTCCGACGCGGTCGCCGCGGCCTCGGACGACAGCGGCGAGCCCGGCGGGGGCGGTTCCGGCGGGGGCGGTTCCGGCGGGGGCGGTTCCGGTGAGCCCGGCAGGCCCGGCGGCGGCAGATCGGGTGGCGGCACGCCCGGCGGCGGCGAGCCCGACCAGGTCGTCCTCAACCCCTGGTACCTGCGCAGTTGCCTCGGCCTGGTCTCGACGTTCGGGGTCGGCACCGTGGACCAGGTCGTCCTCACCCCGCAGCGCAACCGCTACTGGATGCTGCGCCTGCTCGGGCTCGCCGGAAAGACGGTCGTCATCGACGAGGCCCACGCGTACCAGCTCTTCCAGCAGGGCATGCTGGGCGCGGCGGTCGAATGGCTCGCGGACGCCGGGGCGTCGGTGGTGGTCCTCTCCGCGACGCTCCCCACCGCGGTGCGGGAGGCGCTCGTCCGCGCCTGGTGCACCGGGCACCGCACCGTCCTCCGCGATCCCGGGGGCGCCGGCCCCGTCACCGTCGTCGACCAGCGCGGCACCGTACGCCACGCCGGTGAGGACCACACCGTGACCGCCGGACCGTCCCGTCGCGTCGCTCCGGACGTCCGCCTCCGGCCGCTGCCCGGACCGACCGGCCTCGCCACCCGGCTGCTGCGCGAGACCGCGGACGGAGGCGTCACCGCGGTGGTCCGCAACCGGGTCGCCTCCGCGGTCGAACTGCACCGCACCGCAAGCGATCTGGGACGGCGGAACGGGTGGCAGGCGGACGAGATCGTCCTGTTGCACGGCCGGCTGATGGGCCGCGACCGCCTCCCCCTCGAAACCCGGCTGGTCGACGCCCTCGGCCCCGGCCCGGACGGCGGCGGGCCCAACCCGAAACGCCCCCGTCGACTCCTCGTCATCGCCACCCAGATCATCGAACAGTCCCTCGACGTCGACTTCGACCGGCTCCTCACCGACCTCGCCCCGGTCGACCTGCTCATCCAGCGCGCCGGACGCCTCCACCGGCACCGCGACACCGCCCGGCCCCCCTGGTTCCGCGAGCCCGCCCTCACCGTGCTGTGGCAGCCCGACGATGCCGGGCTGCCCGTCGTCGACCCGCCGGACCCGGCCGGCGGGAGGCCGTACGGAAACCCCGACGGCACCGTCTACGCGCCGTACACGCTGGCCGCGACCTGGCACGCGCTCGACCGGCGGGGCGGCGGGGCGGGCCGGTTCGCCCTGGACGCCCGCGAGCACGGCGACCTCGTCCAGGAGGTCTACGGCCCCGCCGACCACGGCCCCGCCGACCCTCGACCCGGCGCGCTCGGGCGGCTCCTCACCCGCACCGGGGAGCGCTGGCGGGCCGCGCTCGACGACGAGTACGGCGAGACGACCGCCCGCCCGCTCCGCCCGTACGGCCGGCGGGGCCGGATCCCCGCCACCGCCCCCGACCTCGCGTCGGGCAGGGCCCACGGCGGCGGCCGGGACATCGGCGCCCCGGGCATCGCCGCCCTCTCCCGTCTCGGCACACCGTCGATCGACTTCCTCGCCCTCTACCGACAGCCCGACGGGGCGCTCACCTACGACCAGGCCGGCACACTGTTCGCGGACACCCGCTACCACCCGGGCGACAGCGGCGAGCGCCGGAGGCAGCAGCAGGACTTCCTCCTCAACACCCTGTCCATCCCGGTGACCTGGGTGTCGGAGCGCCACGGCGTCCCGCGCCCCAGCACCTGGCCCACACCACCCGACCGCCCCGCCCTGCGCCACCGCTTCACCGCCCTCCTCGACCCCGCGACCGGACGGTGCACCAGCGGGCCGCACGGCATCACCTACACCCCGGAGGAGGGCCTCCGCCGGTAGCCGGGGACGGGCACCGGGACGGGGCGGGTCGGCGGCAGGTCGGGGCGGGAACGGCGACGGGCGGGACGGGCGATGCCGCAGGACCGGCGTGCCGTCCCTCGTCGGCGGATGGCTGTAACGAGTGGTAGGTACACTCGGCGCATGAGCAAGAAAGAGGCGCTGACCCGGGCTGCGGCGGAGCTGTTGTGGGAGCGCGGGTACACCGGCACCAGCCCGGCCAAGGTCCTGGAGCGGGCGCACGCGGGGCAGGGCAGCATGTACCACCACTTCTCCGGCAAGGCGGAGCTGGCGGTGGAGGCCATGACGCAGATGAGCGAGGAGCTCCGGGCCCGGGCCGAGGGGGCGCTGGGCGGCGAAGGCGGGGCCGTCGCCCGCATCGACGCGTTCCTCGATCTGGAGCGTGACCCGCTGGCGGGCTGCCGGATGGGGCGTCTGACGCAGGACTACGACGTCGTGACGGACGATCGGCTGCGCGCACCGCTGGCCGAGTTCTTCGACTGGCTCGACGAGCGGCTGACGGCGGTCCTCGCCGAGGGGGTGCGCACGGGGGAACTGCGGCCCGGCACCGATCCCGTGGCGATCGCCGCACTGATCATGGCGACGGTGCAGGGCGGGTACGTCCTGGCACGGGCCTGGCAGCAGCCCGAGGCGTTCCAGCGGGCGGTCGAGGGGGTCCGACGGGTCCTGGCCGACCTCCGGGTCCACCCCGGCCAGGACTGACCCCGAGTCAGATCTGCCCGGGCGGCGGCGGGACGGCGTGCGGCTGCCGCGGTGCCCGACCGGCCACCGCGGCGGCGAGGACACAGACCGCGCCGGCGGCGGCCGCCGCCGCCAGGGCCCACCAGAGGGCGTCCGGGCGCAGGCCGAACAGCACACCGCACAGCAGCGGCCCGGCCGCGGCCCCGAGCGAGACTCCCATCTGGCTGCAGGCCGTGGCCCGTTGCTCCCGTCCGGGGTACGGCAGACCGATGACGTAGTGCAGCAGGCCCGCCCAGCCCCAGCCGCCGCCGTACGCGAGCAGGGCGCCGAGGACGGTCGGCGCCGTCCCCCGGTGGGCCAGCAGCACGGCCCCCACCGCACCGGTCGCGAACAGGCCGACGAGGGCCGGCCAGGCGAGCCGGGGCAGACGGCCGACCAGCCAGCCCGCGGCGAGCCGGACGGCGATGTTCAGTGCGGCGCCGGCGGTCGCCACCGCTCCGGCGACCGACAGCGAGGCGCCCCGGGTGGTCAGTGCCAGCACCAGGAAGCCGCCCAGCCCGTTGCCGACCATCGCGCCGAAGAATCCGGCGCAGCTGAGGGCGATCAGGTGGACGTCGGCCGGCAGCGGCGCACCGCCGCCCGCGGCCGCCGGTCGCCGCCCGTCCGCGGCACTGCGCCGTACCACCAGAGCGGCGCCGAGGCCGCACGGGACCGCGGTGGCGGCGAGGACGCCGCGCCAGCCGACCGGGTCGGCGAGCAGCGGCATCGCCGCGCTGGCGAGCAGGGTCGCCGCCGGCACCGCGGCCTGCTTGAGGCCGAACGCGAAGGCCCGCAGCCGGGGGGCGCACCGGCGCATCAGGAGGGCGTTGGTGTGCGGCTGGGTGTACCCGTAGGCGAAGCCGCCGAGCGCCGAGCTGATCCAGAGGCCGGCGACCGGTGCGCCGGCCGCGCAGAGCAGCCCGACGCAGGTGGCGCCGAGGGCGACCGCCAGGGTCCGTTCCACTCCGGCGGGGAGTTCGGAGCGCCTGCTGACGAAGGCACCCGTCAGGGAGGCCAGCCAGTAGACGGCGAGGACGGCGCCGGTCCGCGTCGTGCTCCAGCCCAGCTCCGCGCAGATCAGGCCGTTCGCGGCGCCGGGGAGGAAGACCGGCAGCGAGGTGAGGACGGTGACCGCCGCCACCCCCAGGGCCGTGGACAGTCCCGACGCGCCGGGGCCCGCCGGGTCGGGCCGTGCGGGCCGTGCGGGCCGTGTTGTCCGTGCAGCCCGTACGGTCCGGGCGAGGGTGCTCACCGGGCCAACGCCTCCATCCGGTCGGCGCGGTGGCGTGCGGCGCTGTCCAGCAGGGCCCGGGCGACCGCGTCCGCGTCCCCGAGCGTCACGGAGTCGACGCCGGGCCGGACCCCCGCGGCGGTGGCCCAGTGCACCCCCTCGGTGGGGACGCCGAGGGCGTACCGCCGCGGGTGCACGCGGCCGCGCGCGTCCACGAGGCGGCTCGGCCGCTCGGTCACCGCGAGCGCCCCGGTCTCGTGGTGGCCGCCGTCCGGGTCGGGGATCCGGTACGGCGCCGCCTGGCCGGTCTCCAGGAGCCCCCGCAGCAGCCGGTCCGCGGTGGTGCGCACGTCCGGGTCCTGGATGCGCGCCTCGATGAGGGTGGTGACCGCGATCGCCGGCCCCGGCACCGTGGCCGAGGAGACCAGGAACCCGTCGTGCCGCGGTGCCGGCGCCACCCGCATCCCGGGGCCCAGCGGGGTCACCACGCCGGCGCGGACCAGCGCGGCCAGCTCCGCGATCCGGCGCCCGGGCGGGCCGATCGACAGGCCGGCGTTGAACGGCGAGAACCAGCCGGTCAGTTCCTCCCGGTAGGAGCGGCCGGTGATCCCGGCGTGGTCGACGACCTGGCGGATCTCGTTGCGCAGGTCGCGCAGCGCGTCGAGGGCCGCCTTGACCGGGTCGTCGACGTTGCCGCCCCGGGCCGCGGCGGCGTCGCGGTCCAGGTGCTCGGCCAGCCACCGGCCGAACTCCCGCCGCCCGCGCAGCGCCTGTTCGTCGTACGGGGTCTCGACCAGCCGCCAGTTCCACTGCGTGTCGGCGGTGATGCCGTGCCGCCGCAGCAGCGGCTCCGGCAGCGGCAGGTGCGCCGGCGAGTACAGGCAGGCCCGCAGGAAGCCGTTCACCGCCTCGGCCGGGGCGGCGCGCCCGCTCAGCAGCGTCCGGTAGTAGACGATCTCGACCTCACGCGCGATCAGCGGCCAGACGTCCCGGCGGAACCGCACGTCGCCGCGGGCGGCGGCGCGCTCGCGCAGCGCGCGGATGGTCGGCCCGGTGAGCAGCAGCGGCCGGTGCCGTTCGCCCAGCTCCTTCTGGTTCTCACCGCGCGCCCGGTACGGGAGGCCGCGGCGGGAGCCCGCGTAGAGCCGCGGTTCCCGGCCGGACGGGCGGTAGTCGAGGCGCCCGTCGGCGCGCTGCTCGAACACGCCGCCGCGCCCCTGGGTGAGCAGGGTCAGGTAGTCGAAGAAGGCGAGCCCGAGGCCGCGCACGGCCACCGGTTCGCCCGGGGCCATCGCCTCGGTGTCGACCTCCGCCGGGTTGCCCGGCGGCAGGTGCCGGCCGCCGGCCGGGGTCGGAGCCGGGGCCGGGGTGGCGTGGGTCGTTGCCGGGCCGGTCGCTGCGGGGGCTGCAGGACCGCGGCCGGTCGCTGCGGGGGCGCGGCCCGTCGCTGCGGAGGCTGCGGGGGTGCGGCCGGGGGCGGTGGGCAGATGGCCCTGGGCGAGGACGACGGCGTCGAGCAGGATCCGGTCGCCGCCGGCGAGGCGCAACAGCTGCTGCTCGCCGAAGTCCTCCAGTGCGACGGCGCTGTCCCGGTGGACGCGCACCGTCACGTGCGGCGGCGCGGTCCGCACCGCGCGGCGGAAGGCCCAGCGCAGGTAGTGGCCGTAGAAGGGCCGGGTGGGGTACGAGTTCGGGCCCAACGCGCCCGCCTCGCGGAGGATGTCGTCCGGGTACGCGTCGTCCGGGCCGAAGTCGGCCGGGCCGAAGTCGGCCGGGCCGAAGTCGGCCGGGCCGAAGTCGTCCCCGCCGCAGTCGGCGTGCCCGTCGGCCCCACCGAGGTCGTCCGGTCTGGGGGCGTCCGGTCTCGCCCCGGCGAGCGCCCGCGCCCACTCGTACAGGTTGGGGCCGGGCACCACCGGTCCCGCGCAGACCACGCTCGCATCGGTGAACACGGTGATCTGCTCCGCGACCGTGTTCATCAGCAGCTGCGGGGACTGGTCCGTCCGCCAGACCCGGCCCGCCCCGGGCGGGGTCGGGTCGATCGCGTGCACCGTCACCGGGCCGCAGTCGGGGTCGGCCGCCGCATTGGCGCACAGGCGCTCCAGCAGAATGAGTCCGCGGGGGCCCACCCCCACGATTCCGACACTGAATCGATTCCTCAAAGCCCGTCCCCGGTGTCTGGCGCCGCCCGATCGTTCGCTCACGCCGATCCTAGTCAGCACGCCCCGCCATTCATGCGGCCCGCGCATCATTCATGCACCGGCGCCATGGAACGCCATTCATGCACCCGGCGAATGGATGGTCGGGGCGATCTATT
Organism: Kitasatospora sp. NPDC096140; assembly: GCF_040303045.1. Lineage (NCBI taxonomy): Bacteria > Bacillati > Actinomycetota > Actinomycetes > Kitasatosporales > Streptomycetaceae > Kitasatospora > Kitasatospora sp. NPDC096140. The sequence continues at coordinate 24,610 of NZ_JBEOUW010000028.1, read as the reverse complement.
TCCCATCCCCCCGGCCCCCCGGTTAGCTTTTCGGCACGGCGTGCGGCGGCCGTCCGGGGCCGACCCCGTCCGACCGGTGTGACGGGCACGACCAGCGGACTTCCCGCACACCGGGCGTTCCCGGCCGGCCCGATCCGATGGCCGGACCGCGGGCCCCGGAAACCGGCACACCGCCCGATTCCGCCGCCGCGCGACACGCACAGCCTCCCGTTTCCGTCATTCGAGCGGAGAAATACACATGGCCGACCTCAGCCCTGCCAAGTACAAGCCGTACAACCGGTCGTCGATAACGCGGTCGCCGCAATGGGAGCGGATTCCGCAGGACCTCCGCGAAGCCGTCGAGGTGGTGGCCCACGTCCTGCCGTTCCGGACGAACCAGTACGTACTCGACGAACTCATCAACTGGGACAAAATTCCCGACGACCCGATATTCCGGCTCAACTTCCCGCACCGCACGATGCTGGAACCCGACGACTACACCGCACTGCGCGACCTGATCCGCTCGGGTGACAAGCAGCAGCTGGCCAAGCAGATCTTCGAGGTCCGCACCCGGATGAACCCGCACCCGGCCGGCCAGCTGAGCCACAACGTGCCGGAGCTGGACGGCCAGGTCGTCCCCGGGATCCAGCACAAGTACGACCAGACCGTGCTGTTCTTCCCGAGCGCCGGCCAGACCTGCCACGCCTACTGCACGTTCTGCTTCCGCTGGCCCCAGTTCGTCGGCGAGGAGGACCTGCACTTCGCGGCCCGCGACGCCGAGGGCCTGGCCGCCTACCTCAGGCGGCACCCCGAGGTCACGGACGTGCTGATCACCGGCGGCGACCCCATGATCATGCGGACCGGAGCGCTGGAGCGGTACCTCGAACCGCTGCTGGCGCCCGATCTGGCGCACATCCAGAACATCCGGATCGGCACCAAGGCCGTCGGCTACTGGCCGCAGCGCTTCGTCAGCGACGTGGACGCGGACGACCTGCTGCGCCTGTTCGAGCGCATCGTCGGCGCCGGCAAGCACCTCGCCCTGATGGCCCACTACAACCACCCGGCCGAGCTGCGCCCCGCCATCGCCCAGCAGGCGCTGCGACGCATCACCGGCACCGGCGCGGTCGTCCGGATGCAGTCCCCCGTGCTGCGGCACATCAACGACGACCCGGCGGCCTGGCAGGAGCTGTGGACCCTGGGGGTCAAGCTCGGCGCCGTGCCGTACTACATGTTCGTCGAGCGCGACACGGGTGCCCGGTCCTACTTCGAACTGCCGCTGGCCGAGGCGTACGACATCTTCCGGACCGCCTACAGCTCGGTCTCCGGGCTGTCCCGCACCGTGCGCGGCCCGTCGATGAGCGCCTTCCCCGGCAAGGTGCTCATCGACGGCACGCCGACGATCCGCGGCGAGAAGGTGTTCGCGCTGCAGTTCCTGCAGGCGCGTCAGGACGGCGTCGTCCGCCGCCCCTTCTACGCGAAGTTCGACCCCGCCGCGACCTGGTTCGACCAGCTCGTCCCGGCCTTCGGGGAGCGCTCGTTCTTCTTCGAGGAGGAGCCCGCCGGGGACCGCCCCGGGATCGGCCGACCGCTCGACCTGGTGGGGGTGTGACCCGGATGGCCGGTCGACCGCTGCCGACCTACGAGGTCCTCGCGCTCCGGTTCGGCACCCACGCCGACCGCCCCGCGCGGGACAACTTCCTGCACGACGAAGGCCAGTTCGCCCCGGGCAGCGCCGGCCCGATGGACTTCTACCTCTGGGCGATCCGCGACGACCGGCACTTCCTGCTGGTGGACACCGGCTTCCCCGAGGAGATGGCCCTCCGCCGCGGTCGCACCCTGTTCCGCTGCCCGGTCGACGCGCTGACCGACCTCGGGGTCACGGCCGAGCAGGTGTCGGACGTCGTGATCACCCACATGCACTACGACCACGCGGGCAACCTGGACCGCTTCCCCACGGCCCGCATCCACCTGCAGGAGGAGGAGCTGCGGTTCTGCGCCGGGCCGGCCATGCGCCACCGGGCCGTACGCCGGCCGTTCGAGCCGGTCAACGTGCAGACCGCCGTGCAGGGGCTGTTCGAGGAGCGGCTGGTGCTGCACCGCGGGGAGGCGGAGATCCTGCCGGGGGTCACGGTGCACCCGGTGCCGGGCCACACGCCGGGCACCCAGGTGGTCCGGGTCCACACCGCGCGCGGCTGGGTCGTGCTGGCCAGCGACGCGACCCACCTGTGGGCCAACATCCGGCTGCGCAGCCCGTTCCCGATCCTCGACCAGCTCACGCCGATGCTCGAAGGCTACGACGTGATCGAGTCCCTCGCGGACGGCCCGGACCACGTCATCCCCGGCCACGACCCCCGGGTGGCCCGGCGGTTCCCCCCGCTGGCGGCGGCGCCCGACTGGGTGCGCCTGCACGAGGCCCCACTGGCCGACACCCCGGGCACCCCGGGCACCCCGGGCACGGAGCACAGCCAGGGCACCCAGGGCGCCCAGAGCGCCATGAGCGGGACCGACGGCGCCGCGGCCCGCGCGGAGCGGATCGGGGCCGCCCGATGACGCTCCACCAGGTCTCGATCATCGGCGTCGGGCCGCGTGGCCTGAGCGTCCTGCAGCGGATCGGCGAACTGGCCGACCGGCTGCCCGCCGACCGCCGGCTGGAGGTGCACCTGATCGACCCCGGCGAGCCCGGCCAGGGCGCGCACCCCGCCGGCCAGCCCGCCCACCTGCTGACCAACACCGTGGCCAGCCAGGTGACGATGTTCGCCGACGGCCGGGGCCCCTCGTTCACCGAGTGGGCGGCGGCCGTCGGGTACCGCGAGTTCGACACCGGGTTCCACCCCACCGGCGGCGAGGGCGGCCGCCCGGTCGGTGAACACGCCTACCTGCCGCGCAAGCTGCTCGGCGAGTACCTCACCTGGGTGTTCGACCGGACGGTGCGCGCGCTGCCGGAGCGGATCAGGGTGGTGCACCACCGCGACCGGGCGTGCGACGTCGAGGCGCACCCGGGCGGCGGCTACACCGTCCACCTGGCGAACGGCCACCGCCTGCCGAGCGACTACGTCTTCCTCACCACCGGGCACTGCGAGCGGATCCCCACCGACGAGGACCGGGCCCACACGGAGTTCGCCCGGGAGCACGCCGACCGCAACCCCTGGCTGGCGTACTGCGCCTCGCCGTACCCGGTGCAGCGGCTCGGCGGGATCGCCCCCGGTTCCACCGTCGCCGTCCAGGGCTTCGGGCTGACCGCGCACGACGTGATCTCCGAGCTCACGGTCGGCCGCGGCGGACGGTTCGACGACTCCGGCGCGGAGCTCGTCTACCGGCCCTCCGGGCGGGAGCCCGCGATCCGGCTGTTCTCCCGCCAGTGCCTGCCGTTCGCCGCCCGCGGGGTGAACCAGAAGGGCACCACCGGGCAGCACCGGGCGCGGTTCTTCACCCCGGAGGCGGTGCGCCTCCTCAAGGAACGCGCGCTGGAGCGGCGCAACGACCCGCGGCTCGACTTCGAGGAGGAGGTGCTGCCGCTCCTGAAGCAGGAGATGGCCTACGCCCACCGTGCCGCGCAGCAGGGCGGCCCGGTCCCCCCGGAGGGGTTCGAGCCGAGCCCGGCCGAGCTGGCGGCCGTCGAGGCGATCCTCGACCCGTTGCACGAGCGGGAGTTCGACAGCCAGAAGGCCTTCACCGGGTTCTTCCTCGACCACGTCGCCGAGGACCTGGCGCAGGCGGAACTGGGGAACACGACGAGCCCGGTCAAGGCCGCCACCGACGTCATCCGGGACACCCGGGCGAGCCTGCGGGAGGCGGTGGAGTTCTCCGGGCTCACCCCGCGGTCGCACCGGGTGTTCAACCGGACCTACGGCCCGATCATGAACCGGGTCTCGTTCGGTCCGCCGCTGGTCCGCAACCGGCAGCTGCTCGCGCTGTTCCGGGCGGGAGTGGTGGACCTGGCCGGCGGGCCGGGCTGCACCGTGGTCCACGACCGGGAGGCCGGACGGTTCGTGGTGCGCACCCCGTACCCGCAGGGGGCGGAGTCGGTGGCCGCCGACGCCCTGGTGATCGCCCGGCTCGACGCCTTCCACCCGGAACTCGACGGCTCGCCGCTGACCGGCAACCTGCTCGGGCGCGGGCTGGTCCGCCCGTACGCCAACGGCCCGTTCCGGCCCGGCGGCATCGAGATCGACGCGTGCGGCCGGCCCGTCACCGCGACCGGCGAGACGCTCGCCACCGCCTGGGCGATCGGCTACCCGGTCGAGGGGCCGCGGTTCTACACCCACGCGCTGCCCCGGCACGCGATGGCCTCGCAGTTCTCGGCCGACGCGGACACCGCCGTCCGGGACCTGATCACGCACATCCACCAGCGCACCGACGTCACCCCGGAGGCAGAACGTGGCGATACAGCCCGGACAGCAGTTTCCGTACCCTGAGTTCCGCCGACGCCATGCGCGGCCGCAGCCGGAGCCGGTCCTGTGGCAGTGGGAAGCCCTCGCCGAGGAGCTCCGGGTGACCGAGCACACCGAGTACGGCACGATCACCCTGGCCCGGCCGGACGGCGGCCACGAGGTCGTCCCCGGCACCTCGATGACCTTCCAGGCCGTCCGGCCCGGAGAGCGCACCACCCCGCACTCGCACACCTGGTGGCACCTCTACTTCGTGCGCTCCGGGACGGGCACGGTGGTCTTCCACGAGAGCGGCGACACCACCGGGTTGAGCGAGGGCGACATCCTGCTCATCCCGGCATGGACCGTGCACCACTTCGAGAACGGGGCGGGGGACGCCGACCTGCTGCTCCTCAACATGTCGAACCTTCCCCAACTGGCCGCCCTGCACAACAACTTCTCCAAGTAGCCGGCAGGGCACGCGCCGAGACGTACGAGAACCCCGAGCAGTACGAGAGTCAACGAGCAGCACGAGCAGTCACGAGAGGCAGACCATGTTCAAGCGGATCGACCACATCGGCGTGGTGGTGGACGACATCACCGAGGCCCGAGCCCTGCTGGAGAGTCTGGGCATGCAGCTGGAACGGGCTCAGGACATCCCCGAGCGCAACGTCCGGATCGCGTTCTACCGGTGCGGGGACGGCCGGATCGAGCTCATCGAGCCGACCGGTGCGGAGGCGCGCAGCCGCAGGCTCGGCGACGGGGCGCAGGCCCGGATCGAGCACATCGGCGTGGAGGTCGACGACGTGCCGCAGATCATGAAGGCGGTGCAGCAGCTGGGCATCGAACTCACCACGAGCGAGCCTGTGTTGGTGGGGCCGAACCTCAATGCCTGGACGCAGCCCGGGACTTCCGACGGGATCCAGTTCCAGCTGGTCCAGCGGGACGTGGTCTGAGGCCGCGCCCGTGACGGCCGGGGGCGGGACCGTCCAGTCGGTGCCCCACCCGCCCCCGGCCGCCCGTCGGCCGCCGTCCGTCCGGCGCCGTCCCGCCGCCCGTCGGCTGCCTTCCGTCCGCCGTTCGAGCCCGGACTGGCCTTCGCCGGCGCCGGATTGCGACTGTACATACTAGTAGTTACACTCCGGGATGTGGATTCCTTGAAGATCTCTGCGGCAACCGAGGCGGTGCCGGTCGAGGCACCGCACACCCCCGGGGACCGACGCGGCGGACGGCCGTTCTGGATGCTGGCGTCCCTGCTCGGCGGCATGTTCCTGGGCAACGTCGACATCGCGGTGGTCAACGTCGCGATCCCCTCGATCCGCGATCGGCTGCACGCCTCCAGCGGCGCCCTGGAGCTCATCGTCTCCGGGTACACGCTCGCCTTCGCGATGCTGCTGATCACCGGCGCCCGACTGGGCGAGATCCACGGTCGGCGGCGCGTCTACCTCGCCGGGCTGACCGTCTTCACCCTGTCCTCGCTCGGATGCGGCCTCGCGCCCGACGCCGTCGTCCTGGTGTGCGCCCGGGTGGTGCAGGGATTCGGCGCCGCCCTGATGATCTCCCAGGTGCTGACCACCATCCAGGTGGAGTTCGAGGGCCGGGCCAGGCGCCGGGCGCTGGGCGCGTACACCGGCATCCTCGGCGTCAGTTCGGTCGTCGGCCAGGCACTGGGCGGCATCCTGGTGTCGGCTGACATCCTGGGCACCGGCTGGCGGCCGGTCTTCCTGATCAACGTGCCGATCGGCGTCGTCCTGCTGTTCACCTCGCTGGCCTTCCTGCCGGACGACCGCCCCTCGCAGCAGGGCGCGTTGGACCTGCCCGGCGTGGCGCTGCTCTCGCTCGGGCTGTTCCTGCTGGTGACACCGCTGGTCCTGGGGCGCGACGCGGGCTGGCCGCCGTGGACCTGGCTCTGCCTGGGCTCCTCGCTGCCGGTGTTCGCCCTCTTCGGCTGGACCGAGCGGAGGGTGGTGCGACGCTCGGGCGCCCCCCTGATGAACGTCGAGCTGCTGACCCACCGTCATGTCGCCCTCGCCCTCGCCTCGCAGGCCGCCACCCGGGCCGGCTACTTCGCCGTGCTGTTCGTCCTGGCGCTCTACCTGCAACAGGGGCTCGGCAAGAGTGCGGTCTACTCCGGCCTGGTCCCGGTCGCCTGGGTGGCGACCTTCGCCCTGATCGGGCCGATCCTCGGGCGGCTGGGAACGCGCGCCCGCCGGCTGGCCGCCCCGGTCGGGGGCGGGCTGATGGCCGTCAGCTTCGCGCTCATCGCGCTCGGCGCCCAGGGCACCGCCGCCCTGGTCGTCCTGCTGGGGATCGGCGGCGTCGGCTACGGCGCGGCGTTCAGCGGCACCCTGGCGCACATGACCGAGACCGTCGAGGCCCGGTACGCGCCGGACGTCAGCGGCCTGTTCAACACCACGCTCCAGGTCGGCGGCACCCTGGGCGTGGCCGTGTTCGGCACCCTCTACCTGGATCTCGTCGGCGGCAGCGGGACGCCGCAGCACGCGTTCGCCACCACCACCGCCGTCCTGGCGGTGATGTCGCTCGCCGCCTCCGCCCTGATCCTGCTCGCCGGGCGGTCCACGTCGACCGGCCCGGTGCTGAGCGAGCAATAGCCACCCGCCACTGGTCGCCAACCGGCGACGTCCGACGACCAGTGGCCGACGACCAATGACCAATGACCGATGACCACGAAGGAGTTCACACGATGGATGTCATCCACCACCCCGGAGACTCGACCAAGGGCCCCGAGGACCGCTTCACCGGCGACGTCTGGCTGTGGCCGCGGATCGGCGCGACCGCCAACGCCGAGGTGCGCAACGTCCTGTTCACGCCCGGCTCCCGCAGCCACTGGCACACCCACCCGGCCGGACAGGTCCTGCACGTGACCGAGGGCGTGGGCGTGGTCCAGGCCCGCGGCGGCGAGCGGCAGGAGATCAGGGCCGGCGACACGGTGGTCTGCCACCCCGGCGAGGAGCACTGGCACGGCGCCGGCGAGGGCACGTTCATGACCCACATCGCCGTCACCGACGGGCCCACCGACTGGCACGAGCACGTGACCGACGAGGAGTACTCGGGCTGAACCCTCCGCTCCCGGGCCGGACCGGTCGGCCTGCTCGACGCCACCCACGAGCCCGGGAGCGGCCGGCGGCACAAGGCCTCCGGTCCGGGAGTGTTCGCGACCGCTGTGACGGAGACTCAGGTGAATGCCGGTCAACTGTGCGGTGGAACGGGCGGAAACAGCCCGGGCCCGGGAGTGGGGCCGGCCGCCGGAAAGCCTGCCGAGGCACCGGGGAAGGGCCCATTGCGTCCGACATCTCACAGCTCCCGACGGCCCGGGACATCTGATGACGCATATGCCTCCCTGCATATGCTGCTGTCCATGAGTATCGAGCTGCACCACCTGCGCGGGTTCCTGGCCCTGTCGGAAGAGAGACACTTCACCCGCGCCGCCAAGCGGATGAACGTTTCCCAGCCGACGCTCAGCAGAAACATCAAGCGCCTGGAGGAACTGCTCGGCCGGAAGCTACTGGAACGAACCACCCGTCAGGTGACGCTCACCCCGGAAGGTGAGCGCCTTTACGATCAACTTTCCTTTCTCATAACTCGGTTGGAAGACGCATTGCGTTTTGAACCGAAGGACGTGCTCAGGCTCGGATTCGCCTGGGGTTTCCCTTCCGGGTGGCCGCAGGAGGTGATCGCCGAGTTCGAGGCCGAGACCGGCGTCACCGTCCAGGTGCAGCGGCACGACGCCAAGCTCGCCGGGGTCGACCGCGGGAAAAGCGACCTGGCGATCCTGCGCGGTCGGATCAAGGCCCCGGACGTGAAGGTCACGACCCTGCTGCACGAACGGAGGATCGCCGCCGTCTCCACACGATCCGAACTGGCCGGAAAGGAGGAGATGAGCTGGGCCGAAATCGCCGAACTGGGCCTCGTGCTGAACGAGGTGAGCGGAACGACGGACCTGACCGACTGGCCGGCCGACCGCCAACCGAGCGTCTCCGCGATCTGCAGCAATTTCGACGAATGGCTGGAAGCGGTCGCCGCGAACCGGGGTGTGGGCGTGGTCCCCGAATTCGTCGGCCGCCAGCACGTGCACTCGTTCGTGTCGTTCATCGCCATCCCGGACGCCCCGCAGGTGCCGCTGAACCTGGTCCATCCCCAGCGCGGTGCCCATCCGCTCATCCCGCGCTTCATCGCCATGGCGCAGGCCGCCGTCGGCGCTCCGTCCTGAATCCCGTGGAGAACGGGAGGAGCGGGCGGACAACGTGGTCCGGCCCGCCCCTCCCCCTGCTCCTCCCGCAGCTGCTCCCGCTACTGCTCCCCCGCGCTACCGGGCGGCGACCGCGTCGCCGCGGCTGGTCCGGGTGCCGGGCACCGGCTCGGCCGGGTCGTCGGTGTAGGCGAGCGGGCGGTTGTCCGCGTCGACCATCAGGACCTTGGGGACGAGGGCCTTGGCCTCGGCGTCGCCGACCGTGGTGTAGCTGATGATGATGACCAGGTCGCCGGTGTGGATCAGCCGGGCGGCCGCGCCGTTGATGCCGATGATCCCGCTGCCGCGCGGGCCGGCGATCACATAGGTCTCCAGGCGGGCGCCGTTGTCGATGTCGACGATGTGGACGAGTTCGCCGGGCAGCAGGTCGGCGCCGTCCATCAGGTCCTGGTCGATCGTCAGCGATCCCACGTAGTGCAGGTCCGCCTGGGTCACGGTGGCTCGGTGGATCTTGGACTTGAGCATGGTGCGGTTCACGGCTTGGCTCCGTCTTCGTGGTGGTGGGGTGACCGGATGTCAGGGGGCGGACTGTCGCCGGAACCGGCGGCCGGCGACCAGCCGGGGCGTCTCCCGGGTCGGGCGCTCGGCGTACTGGGGCAGCGCGGCGGCCAGCGCGGCGACGGTGGAGCGGTCGAACAGGGCGCGGACCGGTACGTCCAGCCCGGTCGCGTCGCGCAGCCGCAGCGCGATGCGGGTGGCCAGCAGGGAGTGGCCGCCCAGGTCGAAGAAGTTGTCGTGCACTCCGACGCGCTCGACGCCGAGCACCTCGCACCATGCGCCGGCGACGGTCCGTTCCTGCTCGGTCCGCGGTGCCAGGTACTCGCCGGTGCGGGCGGCCGGGGCCGGGGCGGGAAGCCTGCCCCGGTCGACCTTTCCGCTCGGGGTGAGCGGCAGCGCGTCCAGCACGACGAAGGCCGCCGGGATCATGTAGTCCGGGACCAGCCGGCCCACCAGGTCGCGCAGCTCGCCGCTGTCCGGCGGCGTGGCGCCGGGGAACGGCTCCAGGTAGGCGACCAGTTCCGCCTCCCCGGTGCCCGACGCGACCGGGTGCACGACCGCGGCCCGCACCTCCGGGCAGCCCAGCAGCACCGCCTCGATCTCACCGGGCTCGATCCGGTGGCCGCGGATCTTTACCTGGTGGTCGGCCCGGCCGAGCAGCTCGACCCGGCCGTCGGGGTGGCGGCGGCCGAGGTCGCCGGTGCGGTAGAGCCTGGCCCCGGGCTCCCGGCCGTGCGGGTCGGGCACGAAGGCCTGCGCCGTGACACCGGGTCGGTTGAGGTAGCCCCTGGCCAGGCCGGCGCCGCCGAGGCAGATCTCGCCCGGGACCCCGACCGGCACCGGCTCCAGCCCGCCGTCCAGGACGTACAGGACGGTGCCGGGCACCGGCGACCACTGCTCCGGGGTGCCGTCCGCGCGCAGCCGGGTCACGGTGGTCCACACGGTGGTCTCGGTGGGGCCGTACAGGTCCAGCACCCGGGCGCCGTCGGCGGCGAGCCGGCGGGCCAGCTCGACGGGCAGCCGCTCGCCGCCGCACAGCACCACCAGCCCGGCCGGGGCCGACCAGCCGCTGTCCAGCAGCATCCGCAGGGTGACCGGGGTGGACTGGACGATCGCGGGGGCGGTGGCGGTGATCAGCGCGGCCATCCGCAGCGGGTCCCTGACCTCCTCCGCGGTCGCGAGCACCACCGGGGCGCCGACCAGCAGCGGCAGGTAGAGCTCCAGGACGGAGGGGTCGAAGGACACCGTGGTCAGCGCGGCCACCGGCGCGCCGGGGCGCAGTCCGGGCAGGTCGAGCATCGCGGTCAGGAAGTCGGCCAGGCCGCCGTGCGTGATCATCACACCCTTGGGCCGGCCGGTGGAGCCGGAGGTGTAGATGACGTACGCGAGGGCGTCCCGGTCGAGCTGCGGCCCGGCGAACGCCGGGCTCTGCCGGGCGATCGCCTCCCGGTCCGCGTCGAGCAGCACGGTGACCGGGCCGCCGGCGGCCGGCGGCAGGGCGGAGAGCCGCTCCGCCGGGCCGGTCCGGGTGACGATCACCGAGGCGGCGGTGTCGGCGAGCACGAAGGCGTTCCGCTCGGCCGGGTGGTCCGGGTCCAGCGGCACGTAGGCGGCGCCCGAGGCGAGCACGGCCAGCAGGGCGACCAGCAGCTCCGGACCGCGCTCCAGGAAGACCGCCGCCGTCGCGCCCGGGCCCAGCCCGCGCTCCCGCAGGTGTCCGGCCAGCCGGGCGACCTGCTCGGCCAGCTGCCGGTAGGTCAGCCGGTCGCCGGAGGAGATCACGGCCACGCCGTCCGGGGTGCGGGCCGCCTGCTCCTCGAACAGCGCGACGAGGCTGCGGCCGACAGCGGCCGGCGGCTCGGTGTTCCAGCGCTCCAGCAGCGTGCGGCGGTCCGGCTCGGGCAGCGCGGTGCGGCGCGGGTCGGCCTGCGGGTCGGCGGCCAGGCCGACCAGGACGTGCCGGTACGTCCGGGCCAGCAGGTCGAGTTCGGCCCGGCCGACCCGCTCCGCGCCGGCCTCCAGCACGAAGCCGTCCGCGACGGTGGAGACCGAGAGGCCGAACTCGTTCGCCGTGCGCTCCCCGACCTCGTCCAGTCCGATGGACTCGCCGTCGACCACCGTCAGGTCCGTGTGGTTGAAGAAGACGTCCACCAGCGGCGTCCCCTGGCCCCAGGCCCGCTGCATGGCGGGCAGCGGGTAGTGCCGGTGCGGCCACAGGGCGGTCTCCTCGGCGAACACCGCGCGGGCCAGCTCGGTCCAGCTCGGGGCGTCCAGCGTCAGCCCGAAGGGCACGGTGTTGAGGAACATGCCGCGCGCCTGGTCGCCGTCGACCGTCTCCGGCCGCACGTTGCAGACCAGGCCGGTCCGGAAGGCGATCGGGCTCCCGGTGCCGCCCCTGATCATGCCCAGCACCGTGAGGTGCGCGGCCAGCAGGACGCTCTTCAGCGGCACCCCGGCGTCCTGCGCCACCGCGCGCAGCTGCGGCAGCAGGTCGCGGAAGTCGACCCTGGCCACCTCGTCCGTCCCGGGGCCCGTCTTCGAACCCCCGTCGTCCGCCGCGCCGGGCGGGCTCGCCCAGGCCTGCGGGAGCGCCAGCGGGGCGTACCGGGCGACCCGCTCACGCCAGAACTCCTGGTCCGCCGCGGACGCCAGGGCCCGCTTCTCCAGGGCGATCGCGTCGGCGAACCGGGCCGCGGGCGGGGCGGCCGGCGCCGGATCCCGGCCGTCCCGGAGGGCCCGGTAGTAGCCGAGCAGTTCGCCGACCAGCGAGCTCTGGCTCCAGCCGTCCAGCAGGGCGTGGCCGTTGCTGACCGACAGCTGCCAGTGCCGCTCGTCCAGCTGGTAGGCCACCAACCGCAGTTGGCCCGGCACGGCCAGGTCGAACGGCGCCAGCCGGTCGCGGGCGACGGCCGCGGCGAGTTCGGCCCGCTGCTCCGCCGCGCCCAGCTGTCGCAGGTCGACGTGGGAGACCGGGATCGTCGCGGTGGGGTGCACCAGCTGCAGCGGCTCGGAGAACGAGGACAGGTCGACGGAGGTGCGCAGGATCTCGTGGCGTTCCACCAGGAGGGCCGCGGCGGCGCGCAGGGCGTCCGGCGAGAACGCGCCGTCGTCGCGGACCGGGTGGCTCAGGTTGGTCCGGTAGACGCCCCGGTCTGCGCCCGCGAGCATCTCGTAGACCATGCCGGCCTGGGCGAGCGACAGCGGGTAGGCGTCTGCCATCCCGGCCGGGAGGCGGTCGAGGTCGGCCTCGGCGAGCAGCTCGAAGGGAGCCGTCCCGGCCTGCTCCGCGCCGGCGCCGCGCGGGGCGACGGCCTCGGCGAGCCGGGCGACCGTCTGGTGCCGGAAGACGTCCTGGACGGCGATGTCGAGCCCGGCGCCGCGCAGGCGGCCGACCGCGCCGATGGCCCGGATCGAGTCGCCGCCGAGCGCGAAGAAGCCGGCGTGGACGCCGATCAGGTGCGGCTCGATGCCGAGGGCCTCGGCCCAGCTGCGGACGATCAGGTGCTGGAGCGGGGTGCTCGGCGGGGTGTGGTTCGCCGCGTCGACCGGTGTCGGGTCCGGTGCCGGGAGGGCGTTGCGGTCGATCTTGCCGCTCGGGGTGAGCGGGAGGGCGTCGAGGGCGCGGTAGTGGGTGGGGAGCATGTGGGCGGGCAGGGTGGCGGCGAGGTGGTCGCGCAGCCGGGCCGGGGCGGGCGGGGCGCTCTCGGGGGCGGTGACGGTGTACGCGGTGAGGTGGTCCTGGTGGACGGTGACGACGGCCTGGCTGACGGCGGGGTGGCTGCGCAGGGCGGTCTCGATCTCGCCGAGCTCGATGCGGTGGCCGTGGAGTTTCACCTGGTGGTCGGTGCGGCCGTGGTAGGTGAGGGTGCCGTCGGGGTTGTGGTGGGCCTGGTCGCCGGTGAGGTAGAGGCGGGTGCCGGGGTGGCGCGGGTCGGGGTCGGGGACGAAGCGTTCGGCGGTGAGGGCGGGGCGGCCCAGGTAGCCGCGGGCGAGTTGCACGCCGGCGAGGGCGAGTTGGCCGGCGAGGTGGAGTGGTTGGGGGGTGAGGTCCTGGTCGAGGACGTGGGTGCGGGTGTTGGCGATGGGACGGCCGATGGTCACCGGCTGCCCCGGCGGGCAGGGGGTGGCGGTGACGTCGACGGACGCCTCGGTGGGGCCGTAGAGGTTGTGGAGTTCGGCGTGCCGGATCGCCGGGTGGTGGTGGAAGGCGTCGGCGAGGTCGTCGGGCAGGGCCTCGCCGCTGCACAGGACCCGGCGCAGCGGGGTGAGCGCGCTGCCGGTCGGCAGGGTGTCGAGGAGGAGCCGCAGCATGGCGGGGACGAAGTGGGTGGTGGTGATCCGCTCGCCGGTGATGGTCTCGGCGAGGTAGCCGGGGTCGCGGTGCCCGTCCGGGCGGGCGAGCACCAGCGTCGCCCCGGTGGCCAGCGGCCAGAAGAACTCCCACACCGAGACGTCGAAGCTGTAGGGCGTCTTCTGCAGGACCCGGTCGTCCCGGTCGAGCCGGTAGGCGTCCTGCATCCAGCGCAGCCGGTTGACGATGCCGCGGTGGGTGACGACCACGCCCTTGGGCAGGCCGGTGGAGCCGGAGGTGTAGATCACGTAGGCCGGGTTGTCCGGGTCCACCGGCACGGCCGGGGACGGCCGGTCCGCGCCCTCGTCGGCCTCGACCTCCTGGGCCTGGGGTTCGTCGCCCTGGGCCTCGTCGACGAGCACGGTCCGGGCATCGTGCCCGGGCAGGCCGGCCGCCAGCTCGGCGGTGGTGATCACGACCGGGGTGCCGGAGTCCGCGAGCATGTGGGCCAGCCGCTGCGCCGGGTACCCCGGGTCCAGGGGCAGGTACGCCCCGCCGGCCTTGAGCACGCCCAGCAGCGCCACCGGCAGCTCCAGGCTGCGGTGCAGGCACACCCCGACGACCGACTCCGGGCCGACACCCGTCGCCCGCAACCGCCGGGCCACCCGCGCGGCCGCCGCGTCCAGCTGCGCGTACGTCAGCTCACGGCCCTCGAAGCGCACCGCCACCGCGTCCGGGGAGCGCTCCGCCTGCTCCTCGACCAGCCCGTGCAGCAGCCCGTCCTGCGGGTACTCCACCGCCGTGTCGTTGAACCCGGCCAGCAGCTCCAGCTCGCCGGCCGACGCCAGCGGCGCCTCGTGCAGCGTCGTCCTCGGGTCGCCGGCCAGCCCTTCGAGCAGGGTGGCGAAGTGCTGCGCGAGCGCCGCCATCCGCTCCGGGCCGAACAGCGCCGTCGCGTACTCGACGACCCCGCGCAGCGAGCCGTCGGGCTGCTCGGTCAGGTGCAGCGTCAGGTCGAACCGGGATCCGTGCCAGGGCGTGGCGAGTTCGGTGGCCCGCAGGTCCGTGCCGTCGAACTCCGCGGGGTCGGTGTTGTTCAGCGCGAACATGATCTGGAACAGCGGGTTGCGGGAGGGGTCCCGCTCCGGCGCCAGCTCGTCCACCAGCCGCTCGAACGGGACCTCCTGGTGGGCGAGGGCGTCCAGCGCGGTCTCCCGCACGCGGTCCACGGCGGCCAGGAAGGACGGGTCGCCGGACAGGTCGGTGCGCATCACCAGGGTGTTGACGAAGAAGCCGACCAGGCCCTGCACCTCGGCCCTGGTGCGCCCGGCCACCGGCGTGCCCACCACGATGTCCGTCCGGCCGGTGTGCCGGGCCAGCAGGACCTGGAACGCGGCCAGCAGCACCATGAACGGCGTCGCGCCGCGCGAGCGCCCGAGCTCCGCCAGGGCCCGCGCCGTGCGGGCCGGTACGGTGAACGGCAGGGTGGCGCCGGCCGGGTCGAAGACCGGGGGGCGGCGCCGGTCGGTGGTCAGGGCGGTCGCGGTCGCACCCGCGAGCCGGGACCGCCAGTACGGCAGCTGCCCGGTCGCCGGGCCGGCCTGTTCGCCGCGCTGCCAGGCCGCGAAGTCGGCGTACTGCACCGGCAGCGGCTCCAACGGGGCCGCCGAGCCGGTGGCGAACGCCGAGTACAGCGCGCCGAGTTCACGGGCGAGCACGCCGACCGACCAGCCGTCGACGGCGATGTGGTGCAGGGCCAGGGCCAGCACGTGGTGGTCCGGGGCGACCCGCACCAGCCGGGCCCGCAGTGGCCAGCGCTCGGCCAGGTCGAACGGCGTCCTGGCCTCGCGCTCGATCGCCTCCGCCGTCCGCGCCGGGCGTTCGTCGGGGCTCAGGCCGCTGAGGTCCAGCTCCTCGAAGTCCGGCTCGGCGGCCGGGTCCACCACCTGGACCGGCCGGTGGTCGTCCTCCCGGTAGCGGGTGCGCAGCACCTCGTGCCGCTCGACCAGCTCGCGCAGGGCCCGGCGCAGCGCCGGGACGTCCAGCGGCCCGTGCAGCTCCCAGCCGAGGGGCACCACGTACTCGGCGGTGCCGGGGCGCAGCTGCTCCAGGGTCCAGAGCCGCTGCTGGGCGAAGGAGAGGGGCAGCTGCCGGTCGCGCGGTGCGGGACCGATCGCCGCGGAGGCGCGCGCGGGGCCGGCGGCGCCGCGCAGGAGGCTGTCCAGCAGCGCCTGCCGCTGGTCCCCGGAACTCCCCGGCGCACGCCGGTTCGGCACTGTGCTCATCCCTCACGCACCTGCGACAACATCAACTCCACCTCGGAATCCGTCAGTTGCTCGACATGCTCGGTGATCGCCCGGTGCACCAGGGCGGCCAGCCGCTCGACCGTGGGCGCATCGAACACGGCGCGCACGGGCAGCGCGACCGGGAACCGCTCCTGGAGTCGGGCGACGACCTGGGTGGCCAGCAGCGACTGGCCGCCCAGGGTGAAGAAGTCGTCGTGCACGTCGATCGGGTCCACGCCGAGCAGCTCGGTCCAGATCTCGGCCACGGACTCCTCCAGCGGCGTCCTGGCCGCCGTCACCGGTCCGCGCCCGCCCGCGGCCGGGTCCGGCAGGGCCGCCCGGTCCACCTTGCCGTTCGGTGTGAGCGGCAGGGCGGCGAGCGTGACCCAGGCGGTCGGCACCAGGTAGTCCGGCAGCCGCTCGCCCAGGTACGCCCGCAGCTGCGCGCCGGTGGGCGCCGCGTCGCCGGCGGGGACGACGTAGCCGACCAGTTGCTTGCCCCCGGCGGCGGTCGGCCGCACGGCGACCGCCGCCGCGGCGAGTTCGGGGTGGTTGCTCAGCGCCGCCTCGATCTCGCCGGGTTCCACCCGGTGCCCGAGGATCTTCACCTGCTGGTCGCGTCGGCCCAGGAACCTGAACAGGCCGTCGTCCTGACGGACCACCAGGTCGCCGGTCCGGTACAGCCGGCCGCCCCGCGTGGTGCCGAACGGGTCCGGTACGAAGCGCTCGGCGGTGAGGGCGGGCCGCCCGAGGTAGCCGAGGCCCACGCCCGGGCCGCCGATCAGCAGTTCGCCCTCGGTGCCGGGCGGGGTGCGCCGGCCCCGGTCGTCGACGACGTACGCGGTGGTGTTGGTGATGGCGGCGCCGATCGGGATGCTGCCGGCCGTCTCGGCCGGGGTGATGCCGCGCCGGACGCAGCTGAACGTCGTGCACTCGGTGGGCCCGTAGCCGTTGCTGACCTCGACGCCGAGTTCGATCAGGGCCCGCACCTCGGCGGGCGGTGCCACGTCGCCGACCACGAGGACGTGGCGGACCGGGGCCAGGGCGTCGGGGCGGGTGCGCACCACGTGCTGGAACAGCCCGCTGGTGAGCATCAGCAGGGTCACGCCGTGGTCGCGGACGGCCCGCTCGATCGTCTCGCCGGTGGGGATGCCCTGCGGCAGGACGGCCAGCCTGGCGCCGTTGGCCAACGGGCCCCAGATCTCGAAGGTCGAGGCGTCGAAGGAGAGCGAAGCGAGCATCAGCACCACCTGCCCGGCGTCGAGGTCGACGTAGTCGACCCCGTGCACCAGCCGCAGCACGTTCCGGTGCGTGATGCCGACCCCCTTGGGCCGGCCCGTCGAACCGGAGGTGTACATCAGGTACGCGAGGTCGTCCGGGTGGGTGGCGACCGGCGGCGGGGTGGTCGGGCGGCCGGGCGCCACCGGGCCCTTCGCCATCGGGACGGCGTGCAGGCCCGGGACGGCGTCGAAGCGGTGCGCCGACTCCGGCTGGACCAGCAGGATCCGGGCCCCGGAGTCGGCGGCCATGAACGCCAGCCGCTCCGCCGGGTACTCCGGGTCCAGCGGCACGTAGTAGCCGCCGGCCTTGAGCACGCCGAGCAGTGCGACCACCACCTCGATGTCACGCCCCGCGCAGACCGCCACCGGGTCACCGCGGCCGACGCCGTGCTCGCCCAGCAGGTGGGCCACCTGGTTCGCCCGGGCGTCCAGTTCGGCGTAGGTCAGCCGCTCGCCGGCGCACTCCACCGCGACGGCCTGCGGCGCGGCGGCCGCGTGCTGCGCGACCCGCTGGTGCAACGAGAGGTCGGGCAGCGGCACGTGCTCGCTTCGCTCGCCCATCAGGCCTGGCTCGCCTGCTCCATGCGGCGGCGCAGGCTCAGCGGGCGCATGTCCGTCCACACCTCGTCGATGTGGTCCAGGCAGGCCTGCCGGGGGCCCTCGAAGCCCTCCCGGTACCAGCCGAGCGGAAGCTCCCGGTCCGCGAGCCAGATCGAGTACTGCTCCTCGTCGTTGCGGACCACGCAGTAGGTGCGCTCGTCGGTGTTCTCGTCAGCCATCCCGCTGTCCTCCCGCACTGCTCGACCGGCCCTCGGTGTCCGGCTCTGTCGCAGCACAGCGTGCCGCAGGCCGGCTCGGCGGCCACAGAGAAGAACCGACGGCGGAGTGCGCAGTCGTGCGGCGCGCAGGTCTGCCGGTCCCTCTCTACCGGGCACCGCCGGATCCTCGGCAGGCTGACCGCACGCCGACGTGGCGCTCTGTGGGAGGTGGCAGGTGAACGGTGGTTTCGGCCCGGAGGCCGACGTGGCGGACGGGGCTGCGCAGGGGCAGCCGGTGCACTGCCCGACGTCCTTCGCCCAGGAACGGCTCTGGTTCATCGACCAGTTGCGACCGGGGGCGGCGGACTACCTGCTGCCGCTCGTGCTGCGGATCACCGGGCCGCTGGACACCGGGGCACTGACCCGGGCGGCGCAGGCGGTGCTGGACCGGCACGAGGTGCTGCGGACCCGGTACCCGGCGGCCCAGGGCGTACCCGTACAGGAGATCGCCGAGCACGCCGAAGTGCCCTTGTCGCGGCTCGATCTGACGTACATCCGGCCGGAGGAGCGGGAGGCCGAGGCCCGCGCGGTCGTCGAGCGGGGGATCCGCCGTCCGTTCGACCTGGCCACCGAGCTGCCGCTGCGCCTGACCCTGCTCCGGCTGTCCGCCGAGGAGCACCTGCTGCTGCTGGTGGTGCACCACATCGCCTTCGACGGCTGGTCCTGGGGCGTCCTGGCCCGGGAGCTGGACGCCTTCTACGGCGCGTTCACCGGCGGCGGGGCACCGGTTCCGGAGCCGCTCCCGGTGCAGTACGCGGACTTCGCGGACTGGCAGCGCGAGTACCTGTCCGGCGACCGGCTGGCCGAGGACCTGGCGTACTGGCACGACCGGCTCGCCGGGCTGGCGCCGCTGGACCTGCCGACGGACCGGCCGCGGCCGGCGGTCTGGGACGCGGCGGGCGACAGCGTGGACTTCGCGCTCGCCCCCGAGCTGGTCGCGGCGGTCGAACGGCTGGCGCGGGCCCACCGCGCGACGCCGTTCATGGTGCTGCTCGCGGCCTTCCAGGCCCTGCTGGCCCGGCACACCGGCCGGACGGACGTCGCCGTGGGCACGCCGGTGGCGGGCCGGTCCCTGGTGGAGGTGGAGGAGCTGGTCGGCTTCTTCACCAACACCCTGGTGATGCGGGCCGACCTGTCCGGCGACCCGTCCTTCCTCGACCTGCTGGCCCAGGTGCGGGAGTCGGCGCTGGACGCCTTCACCCACCAGGAGGTCCCGTTCGAGCGCCTGGTGGACGAACTGGCGCCGGACCGGGACCTCTCCCGCAACCCCCTCTTCCAGGTCTCCTTCGCGCTGCAGAACGCCGCCGCCCGGCCGTTCACGCTGCCCGGCCTCCAGGTGCGGGTCGTCCCCACGCCGGGGGCGGGCGCGGCCTTCGACCTGACCCTGCACGTGCTGGAACACGAGGACGGCACCCTCTCCGGCTCCCTGCAGTACGCCACCGCCCTGTTCGAACGCGAGAGCGTGCAGCGGCTGGCGGACCACTACGGCCGGCTGCTGGCGGGCCTCGCCGCCGACCCCGGGCGCCCGCTCGCCCGCTTCGACCTGCTGGACGCCGCCGAGCGCGACCGCCTCGACGAGGCCGGCCTCGGCCCGGTGGTCCCGCGTCCCGACCGCTGCCTGCACGAGCTCTTCGCCGAGCAGGCCGCCGCCACTCCCGAAGCGACCGCGGTGGTCTTCGGCACCGAGGAGGTGACGTACGGCGCGCTCGACCGGCGGGCCGACCGCCTGGCCCGCCGGCTGGTCGAGCTGGGCGCCGGCCCCGAGGTGCCGGTGGCGGTGTCCCTGCGCCGCGGCCCGGACCTGGTCACCGCGCTGCTCGCGGTCCTCAAGGCCGGCTCGGTCTACGTCCCGGTCGACCCCGAGCACCCGGCGGCCCGCCGCGAGCACCTGCTGCGGGACAGCGCGGCCGCCCTGCTGATCGCCGACGCCTCGCACGACCTGCCGCAGTTCCCGGCCGACGTCGTCCTCGACGGCGGGGAGCCGGCCTTCCCCGACGGCTCCGACACCGTCGACCTGCCGCGGGTCGACCCGGCCGGCGCCGCGTACGCCGTCTACACCTCCGGTTCGACCGGCCTGCCCAAGGGCGTGCTGGTGCCCCACGAGGGGATCCGCAACCGCGTGCTGTGGACCGTCGAGCGGCACGGCCTCTCGGCCGGCGACCGGATCCTGCAGAAGACCACGATCGGCTTCGACGCGGCGATGTGGGAGTTCCTGGCACCGCTGGTGTGCGGCGCCACCATCGTGCTGGCCCCCGACGGCGCCCACCGCGACCCGGCCGCGATGCTCCGGGCGGTGGCCGAGCACGGCGTCACCGTGCTGCAGCTCGTGCCGTCGGTCCTGAGCACCCTGGTGGACCAGCCGGGCCTCGCCGAGTGCACCAGCCTGCGCCTGGTGTTCTGCGCCGGCGAACCGCTGCCGGCCCGCCTCTGCGAGAAGCTGCTCAGCCGGGTGAAGGTCGAGCTGTACAACACCTACGGGCCCACCGAGTGCTCGATCGACGTGACCGCCTGGCGCTACCGGGCCGATGACCGCGCCCGGACCGTCTCCATCGGCCGACCGCTGGACAACCTGCGGATCCTGGTCCTCGACCGGGACGACAACCTCTGCCCGGTCGGCGTCCCCGGCGAACTGTGCGTCGTCGGCGTCGGACTCGCCCGCGGCTACCTGGGCCGCCCCGGGCTGACCGCCGAACGGTTCGCCCCCAGCCCCTTCCCGCAGCAGCCGGGCGAGCGGCTCTACCGCACCGGGGACCGCGCGCGGTGGCACGCCGACGGCCGGCTGGAGTACCTGGGCCGCATCGACGGCCAGCTCAAGGTCCGCGGTGTGCGGATCGAACCGGGCGAGGTCGAGGGCGTCCTGTGCACCCACCCGGGCGTCGCCGCGGCCGTGGTGGGCGTGCAACGCCGCGACGACGGGGACCACCGGCTGATCGCGCACGTCGTGCCCGAGGCGGCGGCGGTGCTCGACCCGCAGCGGCTGCGCTCGCACCTGGCGGGCCGGCTCCCGGAGGCGATGGTCCCCTCCGCCTTCGTCCTGCTGGACGCGCTCCCGCTGACCGCCAGCGGCAAGGTCGACCGCGCGGCGCTGCCCGCGCCCGACCCCGCACGCTCCGAGGCCGCGGGCGCGTACGTCGCCCCGCGCTCCCCCGTCGAGCAGACCCTGGCCGCGGTCTTCGCCGAGGTCCTGGGACTGGAACGGGTCGGCGCCCGGGACGACTTCTTCGCCCTCGGCGGGCACTCGCTGCTCGCCACCCGGGTCGCCTTCCGGCTGCGCGACGCGCTGGGCGTCGAGCTGCCGCTCGCCCAGGTCTTCGCCCTGCGCACACCCGCCCGGCTGGCCGAGCTGATCGAGACCGGCTACCGGGGCGTCGAGCTGCCGCCGATCACCCCCGCCCCCAGGACCGGCCCGCTGCCGCTCTCCTCGGCGCAGCAGCGCCTCTGGTTCCTCGACCGGCTGGAGCCCGGCAGCGCCGAGTACCTGGTGCCGGCCGTGCTGCGGCTCACCGGCCGGCTGGACGAGCAGGCGCTGGCCCGGGCCCTGGACCAGGTGGTGGCCCGGCACGAGGTGCTGCGCACCCGGTACACCGAGGTGGACGGGGTGCCCGTGCAGGTGGTCGACCCGCCGCGCCCGCTCGGCCTGGCCGCGCAGGACCTGCGCGGCCAGGCCGAGCGGGACGTGCACGAGCTGCTCGCCCGGGAGACCGGCCGGCCGTTCGAGCTCGACCGCGAGCCGCCGGTGCGGGCCGCGCTGCTGCGCACCGCCGCCGAGGAGTGGATCCTCGCCCTGACCTTCCACCACATCGCCACCGACGCCTGGTCGATGGAGGTGGTCACCGGCGAGATCGGGCGGTTCTACCGCAGCTTCACGGCCGGCCTCCCGCTGCCGGAAGCCGCGCCCGCCGTGCAGTACGCCGACTTCGCCGCCTGGCAGCGCGACCGGCTGGCCGAGCCGGTGGTCGCCGCCCAACTGGACTACTGGAAGGAGCACCTGACCGGCCTCCAGCCGCTGGAGCTGCCGACCGACCGGCCGCGCCCCGCGGTGCGCGACCCGCGCGGCGAACTGCTCCACGTCGAGGTGCCCGCCGACCTCGGCGCGGCGGTCGCCGCCGTGGGCCGGGCCCGCTCGGCGACCTCCTTCATGGTCCTGCTGGCCGCGTTCCACGTGCTGCTGGCCCGCTACAGCGGTCAGAGCGACCTCGCGGTCGGCACCCCGGTGGCCGGCCGCACCCGCGCCGAGACAGAGGACCTGGCCGGCCTGTTCGTCAACACCGTCGTCCTGCGGGCCGACCTCTCGGGGGCGCCGACCTTCGCCGAACTGCTCGACCGGGTCCGGGCCGACGCCGTCCAGGCCTACGCCCACCAGGACCTGCCGTTCGAGCGGCTGGTCGACGAGCTGCGCCCCGACCGCGACCTGTCCCGCAACCCGCTCTTCCAGGTGATGTTCGAGCTGCTGCACACCCGGCAGAGCCCGCTGGAGATCGACGACGTCGACGTCGAGGAGCTGCCGGCCGACTGGCGGGTCGCCAAGTTCGACCTCACCGTCACCTTCGAGGAGCAGCCCGACGGCACGCTCTCGTGCGCCTTCGAGTACTCCACCGCGCTGTTCGACCGGTCCACCGTGGAACGGATGGCCCAGCACTACCTGCAGCTGGTGCGCAGCGCCGTCGGCGCGCCGGACGCCCGGATCGGCGAGCTGGAGATGCTGACCGGGACGGAGCGGCGGCAGTTGCTCACCGACTGGCGCGGCACCCCGGCCGGGCAGCCCCGGGCCTGCGTGCCCGAGCTCTTCGCGGCGCGGGCCGCCGCGCAGCCCGACGCGCTCGCGGTGGTCTACGCCGGCCGGCCCGAGCGTCGCCTCACCTACGGCGAACTCGACGCCCGGGCCAACCAGTTGGCGCACCACCTGCGGGCGTCCGGGGTCGGCCCGGAGAGCGTGGTCGGGGTCTGCCTGGAGCGCGGGCCGGATGTCGTGGTCGCCCTGCTCGGCGTGCTGAAGGCCGGCGGCTGCTACGTGCCGTTCGACCCCGAGCACCCCGCCGAGCGGCTCGCCTTCATGCTGGAGGACGCCGGGGCCTCGACGGTGCTGACGCACAGCCGCTTCGCCGACCGCCTGGCCGGCGGGCGGGCGACGGTGATCAGCCTGGACGGCGACGCCGACCTTTTGGCCCGACGGCCCACCACGGCCCCGGCGGTGACCGTCGACCCGGACCGACTCGCGTACGTCATCTACACGTCGGGATCCACCGGGCAGCCCAAGGGCGTGCTGATCCAGCACGGCTCCTACGCCCACCACTGCGAGGTCATCGCCGAGGCGTACGACATCGGCGCCGACGACCGCGTGGTGCTGCTGTCGGCGCTCACCTTCGACGTGGCGATGGACCAGATGGCGGCCACCCTGCTGGCCGGGGCGACCGTGGTGGTGAGCGATCCGCTGTTCTGGAGCCCGGCCGAGCTGGCGGACCGGCTGGCCGAGTACCGGGTCACGATCATGGAGATCACCCCGGCCTACTACCGCGAGCTGGCCGCCGGCCTCGTGCCGGGCGACCGACGGCTGGAGCGGCTGCGGCTGATGAACGTCGGCAGCGACGTGGTCACGGTGGACGACGCCCGGCACTGGGCCGCCACCGGCCTGCCCGCCCGTTTCCTGTGCAACTACGGCCCCACCGAGGCCACCGTGACCTGTGTGCTGCACCCCGTCGCCGGCGCACTCCCGGGCGCCCGCGGGGAGTCCACGCTGCCGATCGGCCGCCCGGTGCCCGGCACCACGGCGTACGTCCTCGACCCCGACCTCAACCCGGTGCCGGTCGGGGTGCCGGGCGAGCTCTACCTCGGCGGGGTCCGGGTCGCCCGCGGCTACCACCGCAGGCCCGCGCTGACCGCCGAGCGCTTCGTGCCCGACCCGTTCTCGCCCGAGCCCGGCCGCCTGTACCGCACCGGCGACCTGGTCCGCTACGCGGCCGACGGGGTCATCGAGTTCCTCGGCCGGATCGACCAGCAGGTCAAGATCCGCGGGTTCCGGATCGAGCTCGGCGAGATCGAGGCGGCGCTCGCCCGGCACCCCCTGGTCCGCGCGGTCGCCGTGGTGGCCCGGGACGTGCGGCCCGGCGACCGCCGACTGGTGGCCTACCTCGTCACCGGTGACGGCACGGCCCCGGACATCGCGGCCCTGCGCGCCTACCTGGGCGACCGGCTCCCCGAGTACATGATCCCCTCGCTCTGGGTGGAACTGCCCGAACTGCCGCTCACCAGCAGCAAGAAGGTGGACCGCAAGGCCCTCCCGGCCCCCGAGGCGGGCCGCCCGCAGCTGGAGCACGGCTACCTCGCCCCCGGCACCGCCGCGGAGGAGGTCGTCGCGCGGATCTGGGGCGAGGTCCTGGGCCTCGACCGGATCGGCGTGCACGACGGGTTCTTCGACCTCGGCGGGCACTCGCTGCTCGCCACCAGGGTGCTGGCCCAGCTGCGCCGGGCGTTCGCGGTCGAGCTGCCGCTGCGCCTGCTCTTCGAGGCGCCGACCGTCGCCCTCCAGGCGGAGGCCGTCGAACGGGCGGTCGAGGCCGAGATCGCGGGGCTCTCCGACGAGGAGGTCGAGGCACTGCTCGCCGAGGAGGCGTAGCGCACCGCCCGGAACCACCCTGACGCGGCCGGCGGGCCGGCCGGACCCCGAGCCCGGCCGGCCCGCCGGCCTCCCCGTCCGCGGCTTCCCGCGCCCTCGGGGGCCCGCATCCTCGGGGGCCCGGCCGTGGCGGGGGGGGGGCGGGGGGGAGCGCGGTGCCCGCGCGCCCGGGGGCGCCGGGCACCCGCGCCGCGCCCCCGCGCCCCCCG